>CAKXKM010000079.1:0-5528 GCA_934876235.1 Collinsella sp. AF02-46-1
GAAGGCAAAGTCTGCTGTCATTTGCACGCGGCTGGTTGAGCTGCTGGGCCGCTTGGATGCCGCGGCGCCGCGCACCGTTGCCGTCTATGCCGCGATGGGTTCCGAGGCAGACCCTGCCGCGTTTGCCGCTGCGGCCGCCGCGCGCGGCTGGCGCGCAGCCTATCCGTGCATGCTCTCGGCAGCCGAAGCCGCAGCTTGTGGCCAGCGTATGTGCATGCGGGCAGTTGCCGCCGACGATGCGTCCGCGGCTCCGTTTATCACTCATCCCACGCGAACCTTCGCTGCCGCGGACATCGGCAGCAACCGCTTCCCCATCGTGCCTGCCGAAGCACTCGACATGATTGTTGTGCCGCTCGTGGCCTTCGACCAAACCGGCGCGCGCCTGGGCTACGGCGGCGGCTGCTACGACCGTTACCTGTCCATGCTCTCGCCCGCATGTCAAATCGTCGGCATCGCCTTTGACGAACAGCGCATCGACCACGTCCCCACCGATGCACACGACCTGCCGCTGCCCAACACCATCAGCGCCTAAATGTCGTTGTATCGCACCCGCAAGATAAGCGTGGAAAATCTCCCACTTTGGGACTGTTCGGGGGCAAAAAACGGGAGATTATCCACGCTCATTATTCAAACGTCCGATAATCCACGCTCGTATGTCTGAAAATCCACGCTCAATCAATGCGCGTCCAGATTTCTGCGCTCGTGTGTCCGATTATCCACGCTCGTGCAGCCTAACGCCCTGCAACCGCCTCAGCACGCACGCGGCACGCCGGCAACTTTGAGCTTGCGATCGAGCTTTGCCGGATCCCTCAGATCATCCCAGCACAAGCGCACGATCCTGCAGTTATCAAGCAGCGAAAGCCTCGACTCGCGCTGGCGCTCATCAAACTGCGCCTTTGCGAGCTTGCCCTCCTCCGCTGCCTTCTCGCTTTTAACGAATCCGTCAAATTCCCCGATGATCAGCCGATCTTCCACGCGCCACAAGTAGTCGACGCGATACGGCCGTCCCGGCTCAACCGGGTCGAACAGCTCAATTTGCAGCTCCGGCGTCTGCCAGCCGCGGTCGATCATCAGGGCGCGCGCCTTGGACTCGCCACCGCTTTCCGACAGGCCATCGGCATACCGTGCAACCCTGCGCGCCGTCACAACACCGCGACGATTTAAGCCAAGCTTGTCGACTGCCTCAACGAGATGCTCCTTCGACAACAGCTGCTCATGAAGCGCCGAGTCCGCAATGATCAGCCCCTCGACAAACGACGCATCGACCAGGCAATCCGTAATCGTTTGATCGATATCGGTCACGGCAATGTCCATCTGGGTGGCCCGTGTTTGACGAACATAACGATGGCGAACGACCTGAGAGCCCGGCGTCGTTGATTGTGCCGGTGCCACGGCGATATGAATGTGCGTCAAATTGACATGCGAAACCGAAAGGCCATAGACAACGGCCGCCGTATAGGAGCAAAACGTCCAGTCGGGGTGCTTTTGCGCAAGCGCCCGCACCCGATGCAGATAACGCTGCCGAAACTTGAGCTCGGACCAGTATTCCGGACGCGCATACAGCCCCGGCATGACCACCTTGAGACTTCCCGCCGCCACCCGCCGCTCAATCTGCTTTGCCTCCGCCGTCGTACGCGCGTACACGCAGCTCATCTGCTGCTCGCACGCTTTAATGTGGCCTGTGAGTCTTTGATTCGCCGTCGCGTTTGCCATGTCGCCTCCCAACTCTTGGAACGGCGCCAACGTACCAGACGGTTTCATGCGAAGTCTGACCAAATGCTGTCCAGCAGCTGACCAAATGCTTGACGGTTTTGGACGTTTTAGGTTAATGGCTTATATCTGCAGGTAGAACGGTTGTCGAGAGGTCCCTGTCTCCACATTTTGAGCCTCAAAAGCCACCGACTTCATTGAAAGAAAATATGCCGTGGATCAAAACTACCTAGTTTGCGATGCGGCCCGTATGTACTCGACGCATGATGCTGCCGCCGGTACAACAGCTGCAGAAAAATCGAGCGTGGAAAATCTCCCGCTTTGGGCCCCCTTACGAGCTAAAAACGGGAGATTATCCACGCTCATTCAACATGCGTCCGATTATCCGCGCTCGTGTGTCCGATTATCCTCGCTCGTCGCGTAGCGGCCACGGTAACCGCCGCAGCCACAGCCACGACAGCGGCCTAGTGCTCTTCGCCGGCGCGGGCCAGGTCGTAGGGCGTGGTCTGGTAGACGTAGTAGTTGAGCCAGTTGGTGTAGAGCAGCTGAGCCTGGCTGCGCCAGACGTTGAGCGGCTCGGCCGTGGGGTCGTCGTTTGGGAAGTAATGCGCCGGCACCTCCGGGTTGAGTCCGCGCTTCACGTCGCGCTCGTACTCCAGGCGTAGCGTGTCGGTGTCGTACTCCGGATGGCCAAAGACAAAAAAGCGACGGCTGTCGGTCGACTTGACGATGTACAGGCCCACCTCGTCGGATACGGCAACGACCTCAAGCTGCGGCTCGGCCTCCACGTCCTCGCGGCGCACATCGGTGTTGCGCGAGTGCACGGCATAGAAGCGGTCGTCGAAGCCGCGCACCAGCGGGCTTTGCGGCTTCACCAGATGATGCTCGAACACGCCGCTCGCCTTGGCCGGCAGGTCGTGCTTCTGGATACCGTAATGATGGTACAGACCAGCCTGTGCGCCCCAGCAAATATGCAGCGTAGAGTGCACGTGCGTGGTAGACCAGTCCATGATCTGGCAGAGCTCGGGCCAGTAGTCGACCTCCTCGAACGGCATCTGTTCCACCGGCGCGCCCGTAATGATCAGGCCGTCGTAGTGGATGTCGCGGATGTCGTCGAACGTGCGGTAGAACGTCTCCAGGTGGCCGGCGCTCACGTGCGTGGCCTCGTGCGTTTTGGTGCGCAGCAGGTCCACCTCCACCTGGAGCGGTGTGTTGGAGAGCTTGCGCATGATCTGCGTCTCGGTGGCGATCTTGGTGGGCATGAGGTTGAGGATGAGCACGCGCAGCGGACGGATGTCCTGGTGCAGCGCGCGGTACTCGGTCATGACAAAGATGTTCTCGCTCTCGAGCTGCGCGGCGGCAGGGAGGGCGTCGGGGATGCGAATGGGCATGGATGCTCCTTACGAGTCAGTTGCAGTTATGGTACAACGAGCGGCCCCGTCCGCGCGAGCACATCGCTCAGCGATACCGTCAGCGGCCCGAATCACTCCAAAAATAGAGATTAAGGCATGTCCCAAAAATCTACGGCGCTTTAGCCTAGCAAAGTGGCAGCACGACGCTACAATGGTTCGACGCGAAAAACTCGGCCGAAAGGATACATATATGTACCAGACGCGTAAGATCGGTGTGGTCGGCCAGGGCCACGTAGGAGCACATGTCGCCAACAGCCTGCTTATGCAGGGCATTGCCGATGAGCTGTACCTGTGCGATATCAACGAGGCCAAGGTGACGTCCGAGGTCCAGGACCTGCGCGACTCCCTTTCGTTTGTCCCGTACAACACCAAGATCGTCAACTGCTACGACCACTACGAGGAGCTTGCCTGCTGCGACGTCATCGTCAACGCCGCCGGCAAGGTTGCGCTTGCCGCCGGAAACCGCGACGGCGAGCTGTTCTTTACCACTGACGCCGCCCGCACCTTTGCCAAGCGCATCGTCGACGCCGGCTTCGACGGCATCTTCGTGAGCATCTCCAACCCCTGCGACGTCGTGTGCACCGAGCTGTGGCACCTGACCGGCTACGATCCCAAGAAGATCATCGGCTCGGGCTGCGGCCTGGACTCCGCCCGCCTGCGCACCGAGATCTCCAAGAAGGTCGGCGTGAGCCCCAAGTCCATCGACGCCTACATGATCGGCGAGCACGGCTTTAGCCAGCTGGCTGCCTTTAAGGCAGCAACTATCGCCGGCAAGAGCCTCAACGAGCTTCAGGCCGAGAACTCCGACAAGTACGCCTTCGACCACATGGAGGTCGAGGAGCTCGCGCGCAAGGGCGGCTATGTTACCTACCAGGGCAAGCAGTGCACCGAGTACGCCGTCGCCAACTCCGCCGCGCGCGTCTGCGCCGCCGTTCTGCACAACGAGCACGCCGTGCTTTCGGCATCTACGCTCATGACCGGCCAGTATGGCGAGGAGGGCATCTTCACCTCCCTGCCGTGCGTGATCGGTGCCGAGGGCGTCGAGGAAGTCTACACGCTCGACCTGTCCGAGCACGAGCTCGAGGGCTTCCACAAGAGCTGCCAGCACATCCGCGACAACATCGCCCAGCTCGACTGGTGGGACACCGAGGCCTACGACGCAAAGTAGGCCGCTGGCTACCGCAACCTTGCGAATCTAAGCGCGATACTAAGCGGGCCGCGCCGGAAATCCCCGGCGCGGCCCACTTTTTTGACTCACGCAGTGCCCTTGCGAATCGAAGGTGAATGGTTTTCCCGTTACTTAGTACTGCTCGATGCCCATGTAGCGACGAACCTCGGGGCTGTGGTCGAACACCTTGCCGCGGGCGGCACGCAGCTCGCAGCTCATCGCGTAGAAGAAGATCGGCTCCAGGAACGAACGCACGCTGGCAGGCACTTCGCCCACGCCGTACTCAAGCGCGTCGAGCACCATGATCGTGTCGGTGTGCGTGTTGAGGAACGCCAGCGCGCGCTCCTCCATGGGGCGGCACTCGCCCGATCCGAGCTGCACAAAGTAGAATACGCCGGGCTCGGTGGCCTCGAACGGGCCGTGGAAATACTCGCCGGAGTGGATATAGCAGCAGTGCTGCCACTGCATCTCCATGAGCGAGCAGATGGCCATGGCGTAGGTCTGGCTAAAGTTGGGGCCGGACCCCAGGATATAGAAGAACTTGTGCTGCTGGCAGAGCTCGGCAAAGCGGGCGCCCAGCTCGGCGTTGACCTTCTCACGGGCGGCGGGCAGCAGCGCATCCATCCGCTTGAGGCCCTCGTACATGTCGGCGAGTGCCTCGTAGCCTTCCTGCTGGTCGAGCAGCTCGACGGCGATCAGGGCGCCGATGCCCTGCGGCACCTCGGCCTGCGACACGCCCTCGCCCCAGGGGTAGACCCAGGTGGTCCACTTGCCGTTATCGATCTTGGAGCCCTCACAGTCGGTGAGGGCGACGACCTCGGCGCCGGCGGCCAGCGCCATCTCGCAACCGTCGACGACCTCCTGCGTGTTACCGCTGTGGCTGCAGGCGACGACGAGCGACTTCGGCCCCAGGCTCTTGGGGGCCATCAGGCAAAACTCGCGCGCGGTGTAGACCGTCGAGGCAAACGTGGTGGCCTCGCGCTTGAGCAGCTCGTTGGCCGGCATCAAGTCGATCATCGAACCGCCGCAGGCGATCCAAAACACGTTCTCAATCTTGCCCTTGCGCTCGATAATATCCTGAATCAGATCGTGTGCGTTCACGGTGGCGTTCCTCCTTGTGTCGCGACTTTGAACGACGGCAGCTCGTACCTGCGGTCGTTCTATGTTGTCCTATTTATAGCACGCAAGCAGGTGCCCGTGAAGTCATTTCAGCAAATTTGTTCTATGTTGTTCTATCT
>CAKXKM010000079.1:5538-8564 GCA_934876235.1 Collinsella sp. AF02-46-1
CGAGCCCACGATCTTTTGGCGCCCGAGCAGCAGGGGCCGCTCGTCCTCATCGGTAAAGTACGCCTCCATATAGAAGAGTGGCTCGCCGGCCGGCACCTCCAACAGCGGGGCCGCCTGAGCATCGGCAAGCGCAATCTCCACGGTACAGGGGTCGGACTTGAGCGGCGCGCGGCCCGAATGCTCGGCAACGAGCGCAAAGATCGAGTTATCGGCGAGGTCCTCGTCGGCAAGCGTCTGCAGGTAGGGATGGTCGGCCAGCACAAAGGCGTTGTTCTCGAGCATGACGGGGATGCCGTCGGCCGTGCGCACGCGCTCGACCACGATGAGCTCACAGCCGGGCTCCACGCCAAAGAACGCCGCATCCTCGCGCGTCGCCGCGACCACCGTACGCGACACCAGACGCGCTCCGGCCACCATGTCGTTGGCGGCACAACCCTCAGTAAAGCTCTGGACGTCGCCTTTCTGGACAATCTTGCGCTTGAGCTTGGGAGCGCACACAAAGGTGCCCCTCCCCTGCTGCCGGTTGAGATATCCCGCGCGCGACAGCTCCTCGATGGCGCGGCGCACGGTGATGCGTCCCACGCCGTAAGACTTCGCGAGCTCCATCTCGGAAGGAATGCGCGAGCCGGCCGCATACACGCCGCGCGCGATTTCGCCCTTCAGGTCGTCCATGACCTGCTGGTACAGCGGTACGGCGGATACGCCAGCGCGGTCGGTTTTATCGTCGGTTGCCATCGTTACGCTCCATCCCGCGCATGCTCGGATTCAAACTCTTCAATCGCCGCCATAAACTGCTCGCCAAAGGCGTCGGCCTTTTTCTCGCCAATGCCGTTGACCTGGATAAGCTCGTCGCGCGTCTGCGGGCGCAGGCGGCACAGGCCGCGCAGGGCCTTGTCGGAAAAGACCATGTACGGCGCCATCTCGAGCTCGGTCGAGATTTCCTTGCGCAGGGCGCGCAGGCGCTCGAACAGCTCGGCATCGTCGCCCACGCGCGGACGCTGATCCAGCTCGGCCTCCTCGCGCAGCAGGTCCACTGCGCGGCGGGCGCGGGCCGAGGCCTTGCGCTTGGACGCGCGGCGCTTAACAGTAAAGGCAAACGCCTCGTCCTCGACCTCGCCGGCACGCGGACCCAGGCCCACGACCGGATACTGCCCCTGTGAGGTGGCCAAATAACCGCGGCCGCACAGCTGGCCGATGATGTCCTTGATGCAGCCGACCGATTCGCTCGACAGCTCACCATAGCCGCGATCCTCGTCCAGATGCATCTGGCGAATGCGCTCGGTGTTGCCGCCGTGAAGCACATCGGCGATGAGCGACTTGCCAAAGCGCATGGGACGCGTGGCCACATAGCGCACGGTGGCGCGGGCCATATCGGTGACGTCCTCGACCTCGAACTGCGTGAGGCAGTTGCTGCAGTTGCCACAGCCCTCGGCCTCATCCGCGGCGGCGCCGCCCACGGCCGCATGCTCGGCCGCGGCCTCGTCGCCAAAGTAGCGCAGCATGTATTCGCGCAGGCAGCCGGTGGTATTGCAGTAACCTTCCATCTGGCTGAGCAGGCGATATCGGTTCTGGAGCGCCCACGCGCGTTGCTCGTCATCGAGCGCCTCGTCGGCAGCGTCGCCGCGGTCGATCAAAAAGCGACGCATGCGAAAATCGTTGCCGTTCCACAGCAAATGGCAGCTGGCCGGGTCGCCGTCGCGGCCGGCGCGGCCCGCCTCCTGGTAGTAGGCCTCGATGCTCTCGGGCACGTTGTTATGGATGACGTAGCGCACGTTGGGCTTGTCGATACCCATGCCAAAGGCGTTGGTGGCAACCATCACCTGAATATCGTCGTCGATAAAGGCGCGCTGGCTTTGGCGGCGGGCGTCATTACCCATGCCGGCATGGTAGCGGCCAACGCGAATGCCGCTGGGACCCAACGCCTCAGCAAGCTCTCCTGCCAGCGCATCGACGGTCTTGCGGGTCGAGCAATACACGATGCCGCTTTCGCTCGAATGCGCAATCACATAGTCGCGCACCCACGCCGCTTTGGCTTTGTCGCCCATCTCCTCGCAGCCAAAGTAGAGGTTCTTGCGATCGAAGCCCGTCACTACCGTCGCGGGATTTTGCAGGCCGAGCATCTGCTGAATGTCCGCGCGCACACGCTCGGTCGCCGTAGCGGTAAAGGCCGCCACGATGGGGCGCTGCGGCAGGGAATCGATGAACTCGCGAATCTGCAGGTAGGCAGGGCGGAAATCCTGGCCCCACTGGCTCACGCAGTGGGCCTCGTCAATGGCCACGAGCGGCACGCCGATGCCGCCTTCGGCCGCAGCTTCCTGCGCAAAGGCCAAAAAGCGCGGCTCGAGCAGGCGCTCGGGCGCCACGTACATAAGCTGGTAGCGGCCCTCGCGTGCCCGCTTGAGCACGGTGTTTTGCTGGGCCGGAGTAAGGCTGGAGTTGAGATAGCTAGGTCGCGCACCCGCTGCGAGCAACGCACGGGTCTGGTCCTCCATAAGCGACAGCAGCGGGCTCACCACAAAGGTAATGCCGGGCAGCATGAGCGCGGGCACCTGGTAGCAAATGGACTTGCCGGCGCCTGTGGGCATAACGCCCAGCGCATCGCGACCGGCAAGGATCGCATCGACCATGCGGTCCTGCCCCGGGCGAAACGAGGTGTAGCCAAAATAGGCGCCGAGCGTGTCGAGCGCCATCTGCTGCATGCTATCGGTCATGGTTTCCTAACGTCCAAGTCATCTGCCGCCGATTATACGCCGCCACGCGGACCGGTGCCGCACGGCTACCGGCCACGGGCAACGCAATCCGAAGGGAACGAGCGTAGATTTTCGGACACTTGCCAAACGAGCGTGGATAATCTCCCACTTTGGGCCCGTCACCAAGCCAAAAACGGGAGATTATCCACGCTCGTTTTATAGGTAGTCATTTAAGTCTGTCCCCAATGACCACAATGGCTACCCCGATGTTTTGGCAATGTCAGCGAAAGCCCGCCAGAGCGAGCAAGGTGCCTTGAAACGAGGCGGCATTGACCT
>CAKXKM010000080.1 GCA_934876235.1 Collinsella sp. AF02-46-1
GTGTCGTGGATGGCATCGAGGCCAGCGGCCTTGGCGCGCTTGGCAAGATCGGTCTTGCCGGCGGTGGCGCCATTCTCGGCCTCAACGCGCATCTCGAGGTTCTTCTTGGTGGAATCGGTCACGACCTCGCCCAGGAGCTCGGCGAACTTGGCGGCATGCTCGGCCTCCTCGTGGGCAGCCTTCTCCCAGTACAGGCCGATCTCGGGATAACCCTCGCGATGAGCAACGCGAGCCATGGCCAGGTACATACCGACCTCGGAGCACTCGCCCTCAAAGTTGGCGCGCAGATCGGCAACGATGTCCTCGGAGACGCCCTCCATCTTGGCGACGCCCACGACGTGCTCGGCAGCCCACTCGAGCTGGCCCTCCTCCTGCTTCAGGAAGCGAGAGCCGGGAACGCCGCACTGGGGGCACTTGAAATCCTCGGGCAGCTGGTCGCCGTCGAACTCTTCCACATAACCGCAAACGGGGCAAACAAACTTCATGATTCGATCCTTTCGATCGATGGCGATGGTGCGCTCGTCCGGTCCCGTAAGGGCCCTCTCCGGACGTGCGTCTTGACGAGTTCTATTATCCATAAATGAGACCGAATGTGAAGCCTATTAGGAATGATTTTTAATAAAACAATTTAAGCATGTGTAGATGTTGATTGATTAACGATTGCTAGACCTCGTGCGACCTCCGATGAGTACAATCGGTCGAGCAAATGTTGACCAATCAACAAATGAAGGAGCTTCCTTTATGCATCTAGCCCGCCGCGCCTGGTGCCGAACGTATCAAACGGTTTTTCGCATCGCATTGCCGGTGCTGCCCTATACCGAGCCACGCATTTTAGAGCACGCTGAGGAAGTGCCCGCAGTGCTTCAAAAGCGTTCAATACACCATGTTCTTATCGTGACAGATCCCGGCATTGCCCGTCTGGGGCTCACGGCACCGCTCGAGACAGCGCTCGCGTCCAAGGGAATTAGCGCTGCGGTCTATGCCGAAACATGTGCGAACCCCACGGTCTCAAACGTGGAGGAAGCGGCATCTCTGTATCGAGAGAGCGCCTGCCAGGCCATTATCGGCTTTGGCGGCGGTTCGGCCATGGACTGCGCCAAGGGCGTGGGCGCGCGCATCGCGCAGCCAAAGAAGCCCATCAACAAGATGCGCGGCCTGTTGCGTATCCATCGTCGCCTGCCGCTGCTCATCGCCGTTCCCACCACGGCGGGCACGGGAAGCGAGGTCACGCTTGCAGCGGTAATTACCGACGACGAGACGCACTACAAGTATCCCATTAACGACTTTGTGCTGATCCCGCGCTTTGCGGTGCACGACCCCGAGTTTACGCGCGGCCTGCCCGCCTCCATTACGGGGCAAACGGGCATGGACGCCCTGACACATGCCGTCGAGGCCTTTATCGGGCGCAGCACCACGCCCTATACGCGCAAGATGGCGCGCCAGGCGGTGCAGCTCATCCACGACAATTTGCTCGAGGCCTATGAGTGCGGTGGCAACATGCGTGCGCGCCGCAATATGCTTTCGGCGGCGTATAAAGCGGGCGTTGCCTTTACGCGCTCTTATGTTGGATACGTCCATGCCATCGCGCACAGCCTGGGCGGGCGTTACGGGATTCCCCACGGCTTGGCCAACGCCATCATCCTGCCGCACATGCTTCGCGCCTATGGCGAAGCTGCTGCTCCCAAGCTCGCCGATCTCGCCCGCATGGCCGGCATTGCGCCGGCTAATGCGCTGGACAACGTGGCTGCTGAGGCCTTTATCGATTGGGTCGACCGCATGAACGCCGCCTTGGGCATACCCAAATATGTGACGGGCATTCGCCGCTCCGACATTCCTGAGATGGCGGCGCATGCCGATGCCGAGGCCAATCCCCTGTACCCCGTTCCGCTTTTAATGGACCGTTTGGAGCTCGAGCATATGTACGAGGTCGTTGCGGGTGGTATGTTTGAAGACGAGAACTAGGAGGGCCCATGAACACCGAGGAAATCGCGCGCATCGTTGCCGATCAGCGCGCCTATTTTAAGACGCACGCCACGTTTGATGTCGATGCTCGACGTCGTGCGCTCGTGAGTTTACGCGATGCGGTGCGGGCCCACGAGGCCGATATTGCCCATGCGCTCAAGACCGATTTGGGAAAGTCGCATGACGAGGCGTATATGTGCGAGATCGGCACCTCGCTTTCCGAGATTCGTTATCAGATTGCGCATGTGGCTCGATGGAGTCGCTCGCGCCTGCGTCCGTGTGACCTCGCCAACGCCGTGAGTGTGTGCAAGACGCAGTCCGTGCCCTATGGCGTCACACTCATCATGGCTCCGTGGAACTACCCGTTTTTACTGACGCTCGAGCCACTCGCCGGCGCCCTTGCCGCGGGCAATACCGTGGTCATCAAGCCGAGCGCCTATGCTCCGGCATCGAGCGCGGTGCTCAAGCAAATCTGTGAAGAGGCATTTGATCCGCGCTTGGTGACGGTCGTCGAAGGCGGGCGTGCCGAAAACGAAGCGTTGCTCGATGAGTGCTGGGACAAGATCTTCTTTACCGGTAGCGTTCCGGTCGGCAAGCTCGTCATGGAGCGTGCAAGTAAAAACCTCACACCCGTGACGCTTGAGCTGGGCGGAAAGAGTCCCTGCATCGTGGATGCGACGGCTAACTTGAAGGTCGCGGCACGCCGTATCGCCTTTGGTAAATGGCTCAACGTGGGGCAGACCTGCGTGGCGCCCGACTACCTGCTGGTCGATGCGCGCGTGCACGACGAGCTGCTGGACCTCATCAAGGAGGAGGCCCGCCGCATGTTTGGCGAGCATCCGCTCGACAATGAGAATTACGGTCATATTGTCAACGCCAAGCATTTCGCGCGCGTACGCGGGCTGATCGACCCCGACAAGGTTGTGCTGGGAGGTACCGCGCGCGAGTCGTCGCTCAAGATTGAACCGACGATTTTGGACGGCGTGGCGCCTGAGGACGCCGTAATGCAGGAGGAGATTTTCGGCCCCATCTTGCCGGTGCTGTCGTTTGAGAGCCTAGACGAGGCCGAGACGTTTATTACGGATCGTCCGACGCCGCTGGCCCTGTATATCTTTAGCCAAGACCGTGAGGTTCAGCAGCGCTTTGTGCGTTACGTGCCCTTTGGTGGTGGCTGTGTTAATGACACCATTATGCATTTGGCCACGAGCCATATGGGCTTTGGCGGCATGGGGGCGAGCGGTATGGGACAGTACCATGGACGCGAGAGCTTCGATACGTTTAGCCACAAGAAGAGCATCGTGAACAAGGCAACGTGGCTGGACGTGCCGTTCCGCTATGCCCCTTACGCAAGCTGGAAGCGCAAGTTCGTGCGCATGTTTGTGCATTAGAATCAGATGACATAGGGATAAACAAAGTGGCCGCCCCCGCGTAAGCGAAGACGGCCATTTCTCACGATGAAAACGTGTATCGGAGTTGGCAAGACCCGCTGCCACGGGTGCCATCCGTGTTCCCATCTTATCTGCAAGCGTTCCGTTGCGCAAGCGTTGCGGCAAACGATTGAAAGACGCAGACAGGATGAATTTGTGTCCGCACGGGCCCGTAGACTTCTCAACTACGTTGTGGATGCTCGCTAATCGGTAATGGAGGCGCACGTGTTTGATGACGATGACCTGTTCGATCTGACAGACGATCCGTTTGAGTGGGATATGCTACTCGATGACGATGAGTTGGAGCAGGACCGTAAGAAGCGGCAGGGCAAGAAGACGCGGGATGACGCTTCGAAAAAGCAGGACAAGCGTCGCCGAGGTCTGTTCGGCGGGCTCTTTGGGTGACTGTCTCATCGCCGCGTCTGTATACTAAACAGGTCTTATACGCGTTGCGAAATGAGGACAGAGACGATGATGTGGTTTACCGCCGACCTGCACCTGGGCGATACGAATATCTTGCACGACATGGATCGACCGTTTGATTCGGTCGAGGAGATGAACCGCAAGGTCATCGATGCCATCAATGAGTGCGTGGCTGTGGACGACCGCCTCTATATCTTGGGAGACTTTACCTATCGTTTGCCCCTGGCGGAGGCGGTGCGCCTGCGCGAGCGCATCGAATGTCAGAACGTAACGCTCATCCGCGGTAACCATGACGGCGACTGGGAAGATCCAGACGCGCCGCACATTTGGGATGAGGTGCGCGATTATCTGGAGGTCGCCCCCGGTTACGCGAAGGGCCATCGCCTGGTAATGAGCCATTACCCCATGCTCAGCTGGAACGGCAAGGCGCGTGGCGCCATCATGTTGCACGGGCATATCCACAGCAGGGGAGACCGCACCAACGCGCGCAACCGCGATCGCGAGCGCCCGGTTCTGCGCTACGACGTTGGCCTCGATGCCAACAACTACAAGCCCGTAAGCCGTGACCAAATCCTAGGCTTCTTTGGACTGTAGCTGTAAGTGCAGGTAGAATGAACGCGCCGCGCGGATGGTCTGTGCGGCGCGTTTCAGTAGGAGCGATGAATCCATGAGGGCTATCCAGCGCATTAACCATAACGCTGCCATCTGCGAAGACGGCGCGGGGCGTCAGCTTATCGCGCTGGGTCGCGGTATCGGCTTTGGCGATATGCCGCATGAGGTCGACCTGGATGTCATCACGCGTACCTTTTACGGCATTGATTCAAAGTACCTGGCGTTTATTGATGAGGTCGACCCCGAGGTGCTGGAGTTTTCTGCTCAGCTGGCTGATATCGCAACCGGACAGCTTTCGTACGAATTGAGCCCTAACCTCCCCATTACACTGGCGGACCATATCCAGTTTGCCATTAAGCGCGCCCGCGAACACATGGTGGTGTCGTTGCCGCTCGAGCGCGATCTGGAGCAGCTGCATCCCATCGAATACCGCTTGGGCGAGCTGGCTGTTCGCGGCATCCAGAAAAGCTTCCGTGTGCGTATGCCCCGAAGCGAGGCCGCGGGCATTGCCATGTCGATTGTCAACGCATCGGTTAAGCCGAGCGAGCGGCGCGTGCTTGCCGAGCAGCACGAGGAGCGACTGCTCGATATGACGGTCGCGATTATTCAAGAAGAGTTGGGTGTGACGGTCGATCGCTCGTCGTTCGCCTTTGCCCGCTTTGCCACTCATGTGCGCTATCTGCTCGACCGCGTGGCAAAGAAAGAGCCGATCGATACCGAGAACTCCGGTCTTTACGACGTGCTCGTGGAGCAGTATCCGGCGGCATCGCGTTGCGCTCACCGTGTCGACGATCTGATTCAAGAGACCTTTGGCGAGCCATTGGCCCAAGAGGAGCTCGTCTATCTGATCATGCATGTGAATCGCGTGGCTTCTGTCCACTCGGATAAATAGGCTCTCTGGTATTTCCTTTCCGTCATGGCGACCGTTCGCGGGTCGTTTGCTACCGTTCGTCGGTAATCTGAGCCGCAACGAACGCATCTGCCGCATATACTCGCCGTGTGTTGGGTGTTACTCACGGCGCAGCTCCGAGAGGCACTACCGATTCTGCCAAGACCATAATTGGGTCTCTGTCGGTTGTGCGCGGGGCTTTTTTTCATGTCGATCCACCCGGGAATCACATGCAAATCAATCTCTTGCCAACTGGTATCGCGCGCTGCGCAGGCGCGAGCGGAATCGTGCGTCTTGGTGCCGTGAAGTCCCACGGCCTTTAGTTGGAAGAGAAGGGATTCGACATGGCTGTCGATAACAAGAAGATTGCCGAGGACGTGCTCGCTGCCGTCGGCGGCGCCTCCAATGTGACGAACGCGACGCACTGCATGACCCGCTTGCGTCTGAACCTCAAAGATCAGTCCATTCCCAATGATAATGAAGTTAAGAAGATCAAGGGTGTGCTGGGCGCACAGTGGTCTGGCGGCCAGTATCAGGTCATCATTGGCCAGAACGTGCCGAAGGTCTATGACGCCGCCATTGCGCTGGGCGTCAAGGGCGAAGGCTCCATTGACGAGAACCTCGATGACGGCACCAAGGAGCCACTGACGGTCAAGACTGCGGGCAAGAAGGCCCTTAACTACCTGTCCAAGACAATGTGCATGACGATCCCCATTATCATGGGCGCCGCCATGTTCCGCACACTTGCCGTACTTTGCGGCGACGGCATGCTCGGTATCTGGTCTGCCGATTCTGACATCTACAACTTCTTCTACAACTGGATTTACAACGCCGGCTATTATTTCCTCCCTGTCTATCTGGGTTGGGCTGCCGCAAAGCAGCTCGGCTGCAGCCAGCCGCTCGGCATGATGCTCGGCGGCGTGCTCATTGCCCCCGAGTTCATGACGTTGGTCAACGCCGCTGCGGATTCTGGTGCTACGACCACGATGGTTTACGGCGTGCTCCCGGCTCAGCTGAACAACTATTCTGCGACCGTGCTCCCCATGCTGCTGTCTATGCCGGTGCTGATGGTCGTCGAGAAGTTCATGAAGAAGATCATCCCCGACATGCTCTCCACGGTGTTTGTGCCCGTGTGCACCATGGCTGTGATGACCCCCGTTTCCCTGTGCGCCCTAGCTCCGATTGGTTCCATTCTGGGCGACCTGGTCGGCAACTTTATGTTCGGCCTCGGAAACGCTGGCGGCATCGTCACAATCCTCTCCCTCGTCGCCATTGCCGCGCTTTGGGAGTTCCTGGTTATGACCGGTATGCACCAGGTCCTGCTTACCCTTGGCATTGTGCAGCTGCTCACCATGGGCTCTGACTCCTGCGTCATGGTCGCGGGCGCTATCGCTCAGTTCGCTACGTGGGGCATGGCCTTCGGCGCCTTCCTGCGCCTTAAGGAGACTGACGAAAAGGGTGCCATGCTTGGTTTCTCGCTCTCCGGCATTGTCGGCGGCGTGACGGAGCCCGCGCTGTATGGCTGCGGCTTTAAGTACACCCGCTGCTTGGGTGCCATGGTTGCCGGCGGCGCTATCGGCGGCCTGATCGCGGCTCTTACCAATGTGACGACGTATGTTTTGGGCGCGACGAATATTCTGGGTATCACCGGATATGTTGCCGGCGGAACTGCCAATCTCGTATGGGGGTGCATTGCATCGGGTGCCGCGTTTGTTTCCGCCGCCGCCATCGCTTATCTCTTTGGTTTCACCAAAGAGCAGCTCGATGAGGACGCTGCCGCCGCCAAGGCCTAAAGCGTCTGTTCGGTAAGATAATTGCCTGGGGCATTTGGTTGCACTTCAAGTGCCCCTTTCCATAGATGGGGGTCAATATGAAGCAATTGCTCATTCGTGCCGACGATATCGGTTATTCGTATGCCGTTAACCTGGGGATTGCCCGCAGTATCAATGAGGGCCTGGTGCGCTCGGCGGGACTTATGCCCAATATGCCCGAGGCCGAGCGTGGCTGGTCGCTCGTGGCGGATGTCGGCATTGCGGTGGGTCAGCACACCAACGTGTGCCTGGGCAAGCCGTGTGCCGACCCGGCGCTCATTCCGAGCATGCTCAACGAGAACGGCGAGTTCCATAGCAGCCGTACCTTCCGCGATCATTTTAAGCGCGGCGAGGAGTTGATAGACTTCGACGATGCCTGCATCGAGATCCGCGCGCAGCATGACCGCTTTGTCGAGATCGTGGGCCGCGAGCCCGATTACTTTGAGGCCCATGCCGTCATGAGCAAAAACCTTAACCGAGCGATCTCGGCGGTTGCTCAGGAGCTGGGCCTTAAGGAGCAAAAGGCGAGCTTCGACCCCGCGGCTGTGGTGCATTGCGGAGATACTGATCTGCGCATGGTGATGCGCTCGATGGAGCCGGGCTACGAGCCCAAAGAGGCAATCATGCAGACGGTTCGCGAGATGGTGGACGGCGAGACGGTCGTCTTTGTGTGCCATCCGGGTTATCTCGATCGTTTTATCCTGGAGAACAGCTCGCTCACGACCGATCGTACCAAGGAAGTCGATGCACTGATCGACCCCGAGCTTCGCGCTTGGCTCGAGTCTCAATCCGATCTTCGCCTGATCGACTACCGCGACCTGTAAGGACCCAAGTCACCACAAAGGGGACAGTGAACTGCGCCCCGAAACTTGGACTGAATAAATAGCGACTACGCCGCAAGGGCCCGGTCC
>CAKXKM010000081.1:0-847 GCA_934876235.1 Collinsella sp. AF02-46-1
CGAGCACCCCGCGAACCCCAAATCGTTCTTGCAGGAGTGCGTGCAAGCCGACGGTCACGAACCCCCGGCGTATAAGCTCGTTGGCTCCGAGGGCCCGGCGCATGCGCCCACCTTTACCGCCGTGGTGTTGATCGATGGTATTCGCCAGGGTCGCGGCTCCGGCTCCTCAAAGAAGGAAGCCGAGGGAGCCGCTGCACTTGAGGCACTTGACCGCATGGGCTACACCACCAACGGCGTGATTCTCAACAAGAAGCCTGTTTAAGCGAGGAACCGTGTATCTCAAGTCCCTCACGCTCAAAGGGTTCAAGTCGTTTGCCGACCGCGCCCATATGACGTTTGAGCCGGGCCTGACCGTCATCGTCGGTCCCAACGGCTCGGGAAAATCGAACATCTCTGACTCGATTCTGTGGGTCCTGGGCGAGCAGAGCGCCAAGCAGCTGCGCGGCCAGGCCATGGAGGATGTCATCTTCTCGGGCTCGTCAGCGCGCAAGCCGGTGGGTGTCGCCGAGGTCACGCTGGTGCTCGATAACTCGGACCATATGCTGCCCGTCGACTTTGACGAGGTCGCCATCACCCGTCGTATGTATCGCTCGGGCGAAAGCGAGTACCTCATCAACTCGAGTCCGTGCCGCCTGATGGACATTCAGGACATCCTGCACGATTCGGGCTTGGGCAAGGATACGCATTCCATCATCAGCCAGGGCAAGCTCGACGCCATTTTGCAGAGCCGCCCCGAGGAGCGCCGTGCCCTCATCGAGGAGGCCGCCGGCATCTCCAAGCACAAGCGCCGCAAGGAGCGTGCGCTCAAAAAGATTAAATCGATGGACGAGCACCTGACGCGTGCCCG
>CAKXKM010000081.1:857-7864 GCA_934876235.1 Collinsella sp. AF02-46-1
CTGCGACCGCTGGAGCGTCAGGTCGATCGCGCGCGCAAGTATAAAGAGCTGTCCTCGCGCGCGAACGAGCTTACGCAGATGCTGGCTGTCGACGAGCTGCGTTCGCTGCAGTCGCAGTGGAACGACTTGGAGAGCCGCTCCAAGGAAGGTGCCGCCGAGCTGGAGCTTGCGCAGTACCGCTTGGGCGAAAAGGAACGCGAGCTCGAGAAGCTCCAGGTCATGCTCGAGGAAAAGGGCCTGTTTGTGGGCGATCTGGGCGAGCAGCGCCGCCATATGCAAGACGTGGTCGGCCGCATTAACTCCGATATGCGCCTGCTCGAGGAAAAGGGCCACAACATGGTGTCGCGCCTGTCCGACATGCGCGGCCAGATCTCGAGCTCCGAGCATCAGCGTCGTCGCGTGGTAGAGGAGCTCGAGGACGCGCGTGCGCAGCTTGAGGAAGTGACCGGCGCGCACATGCAGGCCCAGGAGGACGTTGACGCCGCTGGTCCTGCCGCCGCTCAGCTCCACGAGCGGCGCGTGACGCTCGACAATCAGATTTCGCAGCTTACGCGTGAGCAACGCGATGTGCAGCGTGTGGCCGATAACGCGGCGCTCGAACTCGCCAAGGTGAAGGACTCGCTGAGCAACGCCGAGGTCGAGGACAACATGTACGCCTCACGCCTGGAGCAGATCGACGAGCAGCTCGAGGAAGTCACGGCCTCACTCGAGAGCCGTCGCGACCGCGCCGAGGAGCTTGAGGGTGCACTCGATCAGGCCCGTCAAGCCCAGATTGATGCGCGCGAGGCTACCGAGGTCGCCCGTGCAGCCCTTAAGGACCTGCGTGCCCGCGAGAGCGAGGCGCGCAACAAACTGTCCGAGGTGCGCTCGGAGCTTGCCAGCCAAAAGAAGCTCGATGCCCGCATGGCTGACAGCTCGCCGCTGGTGAGCCGTCTGATGGGTGCGCTGGGCGACGATGTCTCGGGTCGTCTGGGCGACGTGCTCGAGGCCCCGCGTGAGCTTGAGGGCCTGGTTGAGCAATTGCTCGCCGGCGATATCGATGCGCTGCTGTTCGACGATGCGTCCGCGCTTGAGCGTGCCGGTCGTGCCGCTCTGGACCAGAAGAAGGCCTCGGGCGAGGCGCTGCTGGTCGCGCGCGGTGTGAGCGCCTCCGCTGCCGCTAAGGGCGCTGCCGGTTCCCGCCTGGTCGATCGCCTGTCCGTACGCGCCGGCTATGGCCCGGTTGTCGAGGCGCTGCTCGGCGGCTATTACGTTGTCGACGACTTGGCGGCTGCGCTGGCCGCGCCTGTCGTTGACGGCGTGACTTACGTGACCCCCGATGGCGCCCGCGTTGCCTGCGGCGGCCTGGTGCGTGTGGGGCTCGACGCCGGCGAGGCTTCGGGTGCTTTGGAGCGCAAGCGTCGCATTCGCGAGCTGGAGGGCCTGGAGCCTGATCTGGCTGCTGTGTTTGAGCATGTGTCGGATCAGGTCGTCGAGGCCAATGCGGCCGTCGAAGAGGCGCGTGCCGCTGAGGGCGATGCCGCCGGCGAGATCGCCCGTCTTGAGGGCGAGCGCCGCTCGCTGCTCTCCGAGATTGGCCGCCTGGAGCAAAGCGCCAACAACGCCGAGGTCGAGCGCGTGCGCATCTCCAAGCGCCGCGAGCAGGCCGCCGAGGCCGTTCGCGCTGCGCGCCCGCGCGTGGACGAGCTCACCCGTTCGCGGGACGAGGCCCGTGCGCAGGCAAGCGACCTGGGCCTTCAGATTGCCGAGGCCAATGACGAGCTCGACCGCGTTCGCCGTGACGATTCTGAGGCTGCCGGTAAGCTCGCCGATGCCAAGGTCCGCCTAGCCCAGACGAGCGAGCGCCTTCGTTCTCTGAAGGGCCGTGTACCCGATCTGGAGCATCGCCTGGAGGGCATCGACCGCCGTATCCGCGGAACACGCCAGGCTTCGCGCTCACTCGAGCTGCTGCGCCTGCGCGTCGATCCCATGCACGAGCGCTATTCGGCCCTGCTGGAGCGCGCGTCGGATTGGGCAGCGCGTCTGCGTGACCAGGCCTCTCTGGAGGAGGCGGACTCTGCTTCGCTCAAGAAGACCATCGAGGATGCCAAGGCAGAGGTTGCCCGCGCTAAGGAGAAGGTCGATACCGCCACCGCCACGCAAAACGAGTTTAAGGTCGCGCGTGGCAAGCTCGAGGTGCAGGTAGAGGCCGCCATTAAGGCCATTACCGCCGATGGCAACACGGTACTCGAGGAAGCGCTTATGCTTCCTGCGCCCACGGACCGCGATGCCGCCGAGCGCGAGCTCAACCAGCTTGTGCGCCAGATCAACAACCTTGGTCCCGTGAACCAAGTTGCCATGGAGGAGTACGAGCAGCTCAAGCGCCGCGCTGACTACATCGAGGAGCAGCTGGCCGATCTGGAGAGCGCGCGTAAGGCGCTCACCAAGATCACGGTGGCCATTGATCGCAAGATGCGCAAGGCGTTTCTGGTGACGTTTGAGAAGGTCGACGCGAACTTCCGCGAGATCTTCGCTATGCTGTTCCCGGGTGGCCAGGCTCATCTGGAGATGACCGATCCCGAGCATCCGGCCGAGACGGGTATCGAGGTCGTGGCGCAGCCGCGCGGCAAGCGCATCACCAAGATGATGCTCATGTCGGGCGGCGAGAAGAGTCTGACGGCGCTCGCCCTGCTCTTTGCCGTGTATCGCACGCGCACGGTGCCGTTCTATGTGCTGGACGAGGTCGAGGCGGCTCTCGATGACGCTAACCTGTCCAAGCTCATCGATGCGCTCGACGTGTTACGTTCCGATACGCAGCTCTTGGTTATCTCGCATCAGCGCCGTACTATGGAGGACGCTGACGTTCTCTACGGCGTCTCGATGCAAGCCGACGGCGTCAGCCGCGTCGTCTCGCAAAAACTCGATCGCGAAACCGGAAAGGTCGTGAATGCATAATGGGATTCTTTGACGCTCTCTCGCGCGGACTTGAGCGCAGCCGCGAGGCCCTCAACGAGGTCTTCTACTTTGGCGGCGAGGTCGACGAGGATTTTTGGGAGGACCTTGAGGACACCCTCGTTATGGGTGACATGGGTGCCGAGGTCGCCATTCAGGTCTCCGATGACCTGCGCGAGACAGCCGCCAAGAAGAACCTCAAGACCGCTCCGCAGCTTCGCCGCGCTCTGGCCGAGCAGCTTGAGCAGCACTTTGTGCCCATCGAGCGCGATCCGTTCTCCGATACGCCGAGCTGCGTGCTGTTTGTGGGCATCAACGGTGCCGGCAAGACCACGACGGTCGGCAAGATTGCGAGCGCCATGGCTTCCCGCGGCAAGAATGTCGTGATCGGTTCGGCCGATACCTTCCGCGCCGCCGCCATCGAGCAGCTCGATGTGTGGGGCCAGCGCGCCGGTGTTCCCGTCATCAAGCGCGACCGCGGCTCCGACCCGGCGAGCGTTTGTTACGACGTGCTCGACGAGGCCGACAGGCGCGGCAGCGACCTGGTGCTCATCGATACCGCCGGCCGTCTGCACACGAGCCCCGAGCTCATGCGCGAGCTCGCCAAGGTGGTCAATGTGACCCGTAAGCGCGCCGCCAATATGGCCGCCGGTCCCATGCCGGTCTCGGTCGTGCTTGTGATCGATGCCGCCACTGGTCAGAACGGTCTGAACCAGGCGCTCGAGTTTAACGAGGCGCTGGGCCTGGACGGTATTATCATGACTAAGCTGGACGGCACGGCTAAGGGCGGTATAGCCATGGCCGTGGCCGAGAAGCTCAAGCTCCCGATCCTTCGCATCGGCGTGGGCGAGCAGGTCGATGATCTGCAGGAGTTTAACGCCAAAGATTTCTGCCGCGCCCTGGTGGGCGAGTCCAATTAAGGAGTGACTAGTGTTTGATTCCCTGAGCGATCGCCTCAACGACACATTTGACCGCCTGCGTGGCAAGGGTAAGCTGACCGAGGCCGACATCACCTCGGCCATGCGCGATATTCGCATGGCGCTGCTCGAAGCCGACGTCAACTTTAAGGTTGTCAAGGAGTTCGTCGCCAAGACCAAGGAGCGCTGTATGACCGCCGAGGTCATGGAGTCGCTGTCGCCGGCGCAAAACGTCGTCAAGATCGTGCTCGACGAGCTTACCGAGATGCTCGGCTCCACCGAGAGCAAGCTCGTTTTTAGTAACCGCATTCCTAATGTCATCATGCTCGTGGGCCTGCAGGGCTCCGGTAAGACCACGGCTGCCGTAAAGCTTGCCTACCTGCTCAAGAAGCAGGGCCGCTCGCCGCTGCTCGCCGCGTGCGACGTCTACCGTCCCGCTGCTGCCGACCAGCTTGCCACGCTCGGTGGCGAGATCGGCGTGCCGGTCTTCCGCGGTGACGGCGAGCACCCGGTCGACATCGCCAAGGGCGCCATCCAGGAGGCCGTCGACCACCTGCGTGACGTGGTCATCGTCGATACTGCCGGACGTCTTCAGATCGACGAGCAGATGATGCAGGAGGCCGTGGACATCAAGAAGGCCGTCAAGCCCGATCAAGTGCTGATGGTCGTCGATGCCATGACCGGCCAGGATATCGTCAACGTGGTCTCGACGTTTGCCGAGCGCACCGACTTTGACGGCGTGATCATCTCCAAGCTCGACGGCGATGCCCGTGGCGGCGGCGCGCTTTCCGTGCGCCAGGTGACCGGCAAGCCCATCAAATTCGTGAGCATGGGCGAGAAGCCCGATTCGCTGGAGCCGTTCTATCCCGATCGCATGGCCAAGCGTATTCTGGGTATGGGCGACGTCGTCGGTATTATCGAGAAGGCCCAGGAGGCAGCCGATGCCGAGCAGCTTGAGGCCGCCGAGCGCATGCTGCGCGAGGGCTTTACCATGAACGACATGCTGGACCAGATGAAAGCCGTTAAGAAGATGGGCGGCATGAAGGGCATTCTCGGCATGCTCCCCGGTGGCCAGCGCGCGCTCAACCAGATGGGCGGCAACCTGGACGAGGGCATCTTCGACAAGAACGAGGCCATCATTATGTCGATGACCAAGGAGGAACGCCTGCGCCCCTCCATCATCAACGGCCAGCGTCGCGCTCGCATTGCCAAGGGCGCCGGCGTGACCCCCACCGAGGTCAACAGCCTTATGAAGCAGTGGGGCGAGATGAACAAGATGATGGGACGCATGCGCACGATGGCTAATCAGGCGCAGGCCGGCGGCAAGAAGGGCAAAAAGGGCAAGAAGGGCAAGAAGATGCGCATGCCCAATATCCCTGGCCTGGACGCTATGGGTCTGGGCAGTATGGGCGGCCTGGGTACGGGCGGTCCCAAGTCCGATATGGAGCTGCTGCGCCAGATGGAAGCGCAGATGCGTAATAAGAAATAGAGCTGTAATTCCAGCTTGATATGGCAAAGGCCACTCGGAAGCTACCGGGTGGCCTTTGTTGTTGGCTTTGATTGTTGGATTGCGTTCAGTATCGCGCCCCGAGCTCGCGGTGCCGTGCCGTTAGTGGCATCCGCAGCCCTCGTGGCCCTCGTGCTCGTGATGGCCGTGGCAGCCGCAGGACTCGCCATGTTCGTGGGCGTGGTCGTGGTCATGGCCGTGGCAGCCGCACGTGGCCTCGCCGTTCTGTGCGAGCGTTCCGGCGATAAGGGCCTCGACACAAGCGTCGCAGCTGCCCTGAGCTCCTGCGTACACCGTGATGCCGGCTTGGGCAAGCGCGTTGATGGCGCCACCGCCGATGCCGCCGCAGATGAGCGTGTCCACGCCACCGTTGGCGAGCAGGCCCGCAAGGGCACCGTGGCCGGTGCCGTCGGTGCCCACGACCTGCTCGTTGAGTACCTTGCCATCCTGAATGTCGTAGATCTTGAACTGCTCGCTGCGGCCAAAGTGCATAAAGATGTTGCCGTTGTCGTACGTGGTTGCCACCCTCATGGTGTCGACCTCCTTTGCTGGCCATACGGCCGTTGCCGTGGTAATGGGGGAGTACGCAATATTGCCGCCTTCGATGATGAGCGCCCGACCATTGACCAACGCGTTTGCCACCTTGCGATGCGCGCGGCTGCAAATAGCCGCCACCGTGGCGCGCGCGATACCCATCTGCTGTGCGACTGCCTCTTGGTTAAGGCCTTCCAGGTCGCACAGGCGCAGCGCCTCGAGTTCGTCGACCGTCATGTCGATGGCGTCTCCGCTGGCTAGGCCGTCAGGGGTAAAGCCGCGGTATTCGGGGATGATCCCGACGCGGCGCAGTTTTTCGCGTCTTCCTGCCATGTGCTCTCCTTATCTGACATATGTCAACAATAGAATAGCGAACGCGCAGATTTATGCAATGAATTTCTGGCATATGACAGAAATTGTGGGCTTATGTTTGGGCTGTGGGGCCGCATGTGCCTGGGCTACAATGAATCTCGCTTATAGGCAACTGACAGGAGGGTCAATGAGCAAGGCTGATCAACAGTTTGTAACCATGTGCCGCGATATTCTGGACCATGGCACCACCACCGAGGGCCAAAAGGTCCGCCCGGTGTGGGAGGACGGCACCCCTGCCTATACCATTAAAAACTTTGGCGTCACGGCCCGCTACGACCTGCGTGAGGAGTTTCCGGCGCTTACCCTGCGTCGCACGGCCCTCAAATCTGCCATGGATGAGATCCTATGGATCTATCAAAAGAAGTCCAATAACGTGCATGACCTCAACAGTCATATTTGGGATGAGTGGGCCGACGAGACCGGCTCCATCGGCAAGGCCTACGGGTATCAGATTGGGCAGAAGAGCCATTATGCCGAGGGTGACTTCGATCAGATGGACCGTGTGCTGTACGACCTCAAGAATACGCCGTACAGCCGCCGCATTATGACGAATACCTACGTGTTTAGCGACCTGTCCGAGATGCACCTGTATCCGTGCGCCTACAGCGTGACGTATAACGTGACGCAGCGCCCGCAGGATGATAAACCGACGCTCAACATGATTCTCAACCAGCGCAGCCAGGACATTTTGGCTGCGAACAACTGGAATGTGTGCCAGTACGCCATTTTGCTGATGATGGTCGCGC
>CAKXKM010000082.1 GCA_934876235.1 Collinsella sp. AF02-46-1
GTCCAGTCCGTTTACCAGCTTTTTAGCCCAGCACTTTGACCAGATTAACGACTATCTGGCCACGTTCTTTGACGGACAGGCGACTTCCGCCGATATCGAGCGCTACCTGTATACCCCGCTCTCGGCATTTACGGCAAACGCTGGCAAGCGCCACCGCCCGCTCATCTGCATGCTCGCCGCCACTGCGGTAGGCGGCAGCTTTGAGAGCGCCCGCAGCGCAGCGGCGGCCATCGAGCACTTTCAGTCGGGCGCACTCATCCACGACGACATCGCCGACAACGGGCAGATTCGTCGCGGCAAGCCCTGCATGCACCTTACCGAGGGCACCGGTCTTGCCATCAACTGCGGTGACCTGGCGCTCACCATGGTCACCAAGACGGTTCTCGACGACCCCACACTCAACGCAGACGTGAAGCTTCGCGTGCTCCACGAGCTTACCGAGATGATCGTCCGTACCATCGAGGGCCAGGCGCTCGACCTGGGCTGGGTCCGCGACGGGCGCTTTGACATTTCGGTCGACGATTATCTGGACATGGCGACGCACAAGACCGCGTACTACAGCGGAGCGACGCCGCTTGCCGCCGGAGCCATTATCGGCGGCGGCAGCGAAGAGCAGATTGAGGCACTGCGCGCCTTTGGGCTGCACACGGGCCTTGCCTTCCAGATTCAAGACGACCTGCTCAACTTGATCGGCACCAAGGAGGCCGCCAACAAGGACTTCCGCACCGATATCACCGAGGGCAAGCGCACCCTCGTTGCCGTGCATGCCCTGTCAGACGAGCGCTATCACGACGAGATCGAGGCAATCCTTTCCTCGGGCACCGAGGACCCTGCGCAGCTCGCACGCGCCGTGGAGATCTTCCAGCAGACCGGCTCCATCGAATATGCTCACGCCTACGCGCTGGACCTGACCGCAAAAGCCAAGGCTGCCATCGAGAACGTTGAGCTTGACCCGCATGCGCGCGAGCTCTTCCTCTCAATGGCAGATTTCTTTGTGGAGCGTCTTAACTAGCGGGGGTCATAAAACCTGTGGGCAGCGCGTTTGGGTACAAGTTGCTACACTATTGAGTGCATGTTTATAAATTGTCTCGCGTTGTCTATCCGACACACGCTCAAAATAGTACGAATGGTACGCCGAAAGGGGTTCGTTCATGGAACCTATTACCACGGGCATGCAGGGAGCAGCCGTCGAGGACGTCCAGTCCCGCCTTCTGCAGCTCGGCTATACAATCGATGACGCCGAGGTTGTCGACAAGCGCTTTGGCACCACCACCGAGCAGGCCGTCAGCACCTTCAGGCTCGACAGCGGCCTTGCTGCCGGTCATGCCGTCGATATCCCCTGTTGGAGCGCCCTGGTCGACGCCTCGTATAAGCTGGGCGACCGCACCCTGTATCTGCGCATGCCCAATTTCCATGGCGCCGATGTGCAGGCCCTGCAGCGCGCTCTCAACGTTTTGGGCTTTGCCTGTGGCGAAGACGACGGCTACTTTGGTCCGCATACCGAGGCCGCCCTGCAGCAGTTCCAGGAAAATGTCGGCCTGTTTGCCGACGGCATGGCCTTCCAGGACACCTACGCCTACATCAACCGCCTGCACCATGTGTGGGAGGGCAAGCCCTCGGTCACCGAAGCCGAGTCCCGCATCGGTTTTGCTCGCGCCGCCAACGTGCTCGAGCGCTTCCAGATCGCCGTTATCGGTGAGGACCCCATCGCACGCAGCGTTGCTTCGCGCATGTGGAACATCGCCACGGCAACGACCGACAACAGCGGCATGATGCTCTGCGACTCCGAGGTCCCAACCGACGTTGACCTGGTGCTCGAGATCGCAAGCGACGAGCTGCCCGCCGACGCCGCGCCACGCGCCACGATTGCCCTCGCCGAGTGCCACAACCTGGCCCAGCGCATCCGCACCGCCAATGTCGCCGCGCAGCAGAAGCCGGCTCGCATTCGCATTGAGCTCACGGGCATGACGCGCTACAACGGCACCTTCACGGCCAGCGACGCGCAGACGCTCGCCGTACGCCTACTCGACGGCGTTTGCGATGCCCTCGCAGATTAGGTAAACTAGACGAGTTGCTTTTGGGCAACACCACACATTGGGACGTAGTTCAACGGTAGAACTCCGGTTTTTGGTGCCGGCTGTTGGGGGTTCGAATCCCTCCGTCCCAGCCATTAAAACTGAGCGCCCTAAGCCCATAACGGCCCAGGGCGCTTTCTTGTGGGCAAGCGGAGGAATTCGAACCCGCAAGGGTGCGGAGCTGAGGAAACGCGAAGCGTTTTCCAGCGCAGCACGCAAGGAGCGAAGCGACGCAGCGGGGCGCGGCCGCCGACCAGGCGGACGCGGAATCCCTCCGTCCCACACCAGCCAAGAGCCCCTCACGTCAAGCAAATCGAGCCAACGCCGCCAAGCGGAGGAATCCGAACCCGCAAGGATGCGGAGCGACGCAGCGGGGCGCGGCCGCCGCAGGCAGACGCGGTGCCGGCACTTGGGGACGCTCCTAAGTGCCGGCATTATAGGAACGTCCCCAAGTGCCGGCTCGGGACTATTTTCGAGGACCCTCCGAAGGACTGTGGCCAAAAAACGGCAAATATGAGTACTGTTACCGTTGTAGCTACATTATTTTCGTTAATAAAAGAAGATCTTAATGAGATTTATTCGCATCAAGGTCTTCCTTTAATGAACACTTGAGGAGATACGGCAGCTTATCTGCTCGATCGACACGTCAAATCACCTTAAATGTGGTCAAAATTACTGCTACTAAAAGAGTATCAGTACTCATATTTGATGTTTTTTGGCCACGGCTCTTTATAGACACCCTGCACAGCGACGGTGGTAGATTTCGGAACGTGTCCGTCAGCCCCGTTCCGAAAAACGAGCCGCATGCAACGGCCAAGCCACGACAGGCCCCGGGAGAGCGGAATTTAGTTGTTCAGCATGCGGTCGAAGCTTCCCGAGTCGCCATCCCGATAGTCGGCGGTCATCAGGATCTCCTGCGGAATGCGCCCGCCCTCGCGTAGCACATTGCGGAACTGCACGCGCGTGACCATGGGCAGATCCTTGATCGTCGCCGCCAAGTTCTGCGGCACGCCCTGGTTGGCAGCCGCGGGCTCGCACTCGCCGCCGGCCTTCACGCGACGCTTATGCTCGGCGAGCATGGCGCGGTACATGCCGGCATGCAGACGAATCTCAACCACATTGGCATTGCGAGCCTGCTCGACGATGCGCGCGCCCTCGCGGTCGATATCGCCCACGTAGTAGACGTAGTTAAAGCGATAGCCGATCTCAGCCAGATAATCGTCCAGGGCATGCGAGACGCTCGCCTTGCATCCGCCGCCAAAAATCACGCCGCCCACCTTGATGCCAAAGAGCTTGGCGTGCTTGCGGCCACGCAGCAGCCTGACGATCTCGTCATAGGTGTCCAGGTTCTCGACCATAATGAACGGCTTATCGGCGCCCAGCGTAAAGAAACCCGTAAAGTGCACGGGGCGGTTGGGGGCGACCTTGATCGCCTGCATGCTGATGCCCTTTTCGGTCATGCGCCTTATCAGGCGCTCACCGTGCTTGCCGTCAAAAGCCTTCTCGTCGTTAAAAATCTGGTAGGCACGCTGGCGGCGCGAGGCAACCGGCGTATCGGCACCTCGGTTTTGCTCGATCCAAGCCTGGATGATTGCGATTTCCTCGGCAATCTTGCGGTTGGACATCTCGTTGTGCTGAGTGCGCTGCGGCGCCTTTTTGCCGTCCTTGCCCTCGACCTTAACAATTTGAGTCTGCTGCTCCTTGATCTTAGAGAGCGCCGTAGGCGTAGGGACAACTTTGAGCAGCTGCCTGCCCAAAACGCGGGCAAGGGCAAACGCCGATACCTCGCCGTGGACGGCCGACTCGGGCTGCTGGGTAGCACTATCAGCCGCGGCAGGCTCAGCCTGTGCATGAGGCTTACGCTTGGAATCTGCCCGGGTATTACGTTCCTGCTTGGGCGCAGACGAGCGCTTTTGCGGACGATCGGACTTGGCCTCCTTCGCCGGCTGGCGCTTGACCTGATCCACCGGAGTCTCGGCCTTCTCATCTCCGTTTTGTGTCGCTGTCTTCTCGGCCGCGGCCTCGGCATTTGAGCCACGACCGCCGCGGTGACGACGACGGCGGGGCTTGCCTGAGGCGCTCTCCCCCGCCTGCTTATCAGCGGTCTGTTGAGCTTTGACCTCAGTGTCAGCCGCAGGCTGCGACTCGGAAGGTTGCTGCTCGCGAGCCGCCGGCTCAACGGTTTTCTCGGTTTGTTCGGCCTTCTCGGCCTGAGCGGTCGAAGCCGGCTCGCCCTTCTCCTGACGCCTTACGGGATACGCGCGCCTCGCAAAACCACGCCCGGGACGGCATGAACCCGGAGCCTTCTTGGCAGACTCCTCAACATCGTCTGCAGCCTCGGAAGGCTCTTCAACCTCATGCGCGACATCCTGCTGCGCAGCCTTAAAGTGGGCACCACGGCGACGCTGGGACTCCTGGGCCTCCACGGGCTTTTGCTCCTTCGCGGGCCTCTGCGACTCGGCAGCAACCTCGTTCTCAACAGCCTCGGCATCCGTCTCACCCTTTTGAGCAACGGCACGACGGAAGCGCTCCTGCTGGGCGCGGCGCTGCGCATCGCGCTTGCCACCCCCGCCAAAACCGCCGCGTCCTGCCTTGGCCGTAAAGGCACGCACGACGTTCTCATCGAGCAACTCATCGGTATCGACATGCTCACGCGGAGCAGCTTCTTCCACAGCAGGCACGTCAGCGGAATCCTCGACGACAAAATCTTCGACGGACTCGGCAGGCTGCTCCTGGGTATCGCGGATCTCGACATTGATGGTATAGAACGCCGGGCGCCCGTTAATGCCGCTGCCCTCGATCTTGGTCACGATATTTGCCGCGATAAGCTCATCGCGCATCGCCTTGGTGTCGCATTCCTTATCGACGGAGCGGAAAATCTGCGCCAGCGCGCTCGACTTAATCTTGAGTGCCTTGCGGCAGAGCAGGTCGTAGGCAACCAGCTTGGCGCGCTCGGCAGAAAGCGATGTCTGGCTGCTCAGACGCTCAGCCAGAGCATCGACATTGTTTTGATTATCGGAATATACCGTCTTGGCCACGGGGCCCCTTTCATATGCACACATATACGTCCATATGGTACAACGCACGAGCCTATCCACGCAAAACATCTGCGAGAACGCCCTTGCACCACCTGTTCTCACAAGAAAAAAGACCGGGTCCGCTTGATTGCGGACCCGGTCTTTCCGAGTCAAATAGATGGGAGATTCAACCCGTCCGACCGACTAGGCCTTGGCGGCCTCGGCGTCGGCAGGAACTTCAGCGGCAGCGGCGCGACCGTACTCGGCCTTGCCCATCTCGGACCACTCGGGCTCCTCGTCGGGCATGGAGCCGGCCTCCTTGCCGAAGAACTCCTTGAGACAGTTGACGGCAACGATGAGGCCCAGGACCATCAGCAGGACAGCGAAGACGAGCTGCAGGCCCTTAGTGGCAGCGACGGAGACGGCAGCCGTGGTGGCGGTAGCCGGGATGGTGCCAAAGAAGCCATAAGCCTGGACGGCGGTCATGCAGCCCATGGCGCTCTGGACCAGCGAGGTGAACGTGCAGCAGAGCAGGAAGGCGACGGGCACGTAGAGCATCCAACCCTTGCGGCCAGTGCACTTGCAGAACACGGCGAGGGTGATCATGGTCATACCGCCAAGCAGCTGGTTGGAGGCACCAAAGAGCGGCCAGATGTTGGCATAGCCGCCAAAGGCGAGGGCGAGGCCGGGAAGCAGGGTGACGACCGTGGCGAACCAGGGGTTGCCGAGGACCTTCATGTAGCCGGCCTTGGACTCGATGGCCAGGGCGTCGTTGGTCTGGGCAAAGAACTCGGAGAACGAGGTGCGGGCGATGCGGGCGACAGCGTCGAGCGAGGTCAGGGCCAGAGCGGAAACGTTCATGGTCATAAAGACGGTAGCGAGCGTGCCGTCAACGCCAAAGGCCTGCATACCGCGGGAGATGCCGGCGGCAAAGATCTGGAACGGGGTGGAAGCGACGCCGGCATTGAGGGCGCCGGTACCGGCGGTGTTCATGTCGGAGAACATGATGCCGGCAACGATGATGGCGAGGATGCCGACGAAGGACTCGACGACCATGGCGCCATAGCCGACCTTGACGGCGTCCTGCTCCTTTTCGACCTGCTTAGAAGAGGTGCCGGAAGAAACGAGGCTGTGGAAACCGGAGAGAGCGCCGCAAGCAACGGAGACAAACAGGACGGGGAACATCATGCCGGAAGCGCTGGAGAAGCCGGTAAAGACCGGGGCGGTCATCGTGGCCTGACCGTTAACACCAAGGACGACGATGCCGAGGACAGCGCAGGCGATCATGACAATCATCATGATCGAGGTGAGGTAGTCACGCGGGGTCTTGAGCATCTGGATGGGCATAGCGCCGGCGAAGACCAGGTAGACCATAACGACGGCGAACCACTGGAACTTGTCCAGGTAGACCGGGAACTGCATGCCGACGGCGAACATGAGGACCATGAGGACCACGCCGGTGACAAACTCGGCAGCACCGGTGAGGTTGAACTTCTTCTGGGCCCAACCAAAGGCGATAGCGACGAAGGTGAACAGGATGGAGATGGTACCAGCGCAGCCAGCGGCATAGGACTTGGTGAAGTCGATGGCACCGGTAGCGGCGCCAGAAGCGTCAACGGCCGGGGTGAACATGAACGTCTTGCAGACCATGTCGGTGAAGGCGGCGATGACGATGATGCAGAACAGCCAGCAGAACAGCAGGAACAGGCGACGGCCGGTCTTGCCGATGTACTTCTCGATGAGCTGAGCGAGCGACTTGCCGTTGTTCTTCATCGAAGCGTACAGAGCACCAAAGTCGTGGACGGCGCCAAAGAAGATGCCGCCGACGAGGACCCAGAGCACGACGGGCAGCCAGCCAAAGGCCATGGCGACGATCGTACCCGTGACAGGGCCAGCACCGCAGATCGAGCTGAACTGATGCGAGAACGCGGTAAAGGCGGAGACGGGCGAGAAGCTCTTGCCGTCCTTCATGCGCTTGGCCGGCGTGAGGGCCTCTTTGTCAACGCCCCACTTGTTGGCCAGCCAACGGCCGTAGCCCAGATAGCCGCAGGCGAGCACCGCCGCGGCCACAACCATGAGCAAAACTCCGTTCATTACATTTCCTCCTCTAAAAAGAACTTCCTAGACATAAAAAATGAGGGCCGTCGGTTGCGCTCGACGGCCCTCATCTTCATCAGCCGCCCGTTATCGTACGGGCTAGCTGTATGTGCTAACCCGCATCAGATAATTACTACGCTGATAATGTTTAGCTGATGCGTGAACATGTCTAAGAAATCCTCTTCAATCATGATGTGAACGATCCGTGCGTGTTCACATCCCCCAGTGGTTGAAAAGGAGTATGAAACTTTAGTTACCTAAAGTCAACGCAAATTTGTAATGGATTTTCAAATTCTTTTGAATTTCTCGTTATAAAACGCCACTGACCTCGGACTTTACCGAACGACAGTTTTTGCTTGAGAGATGCCCCTCGGGAGCGGGGCGGGCGCCTGCCGCCATATATGAACTTTCCTGCTCGGACAGTCCTGCTCACGACGGAGGCCACATTAAGTG
>CAKXKM010000083.1 GCA_934876235.1 Collinsella sp. AF02-46-1
TTTTTTTTAAAAAAAAAAGGTTTACTAAACCGTCATGTTTTTACAAAGCCGCGGGGCTGGGGGCGCATTACCGCTGCGCCCCGAGCCCCATGCATTACACCAGCATCATCCCTATAGACAAAATGCCGCATAAAGTGGAACAGACATAAGCCCATCATTCATTCCAAAGGGCTTAGTCGATAGCCTGATAAGGCGTACGCCCGGATGGGTCTTTTTAAGTGAGGACAGGCTTCGAGATCTTGTGTTCTCTCCCGCCTTGACTTCAATCGCAGACAAGCATCCCTGCTTCTCTACTACAAAGTCGATTTCCGCACGATTATCTCGCGCCCAATAATGCAGCGGATAGCCCATGGCTGAAAGCTGTTGGGCAACGTAGTTTTCGGTAAGTGCGCCCATGAATGTGCCACCGATGCCGGCTAGAATATCGGCGCGTTGAGCACCGGCCTTGGAGACGAGCAGCCCTGTATCCGCCTGATAGATTTTAAAAGCAGAAGGGTTAACGAAGGCCTCTAAGGGGCTTTCGATCTGCCCGACTAGGCTGCAGCGCGCCACCGTACCCGACAATACAAGCCAATCGAGAGCATCTCCAAAGAGAGACGCATTGCCCCCCGCTCGCACCACCTTGTATTGAAATTTACGATTCTCTTTGGCAAGCTGCTGTGGAATGGAATCGAAGCACGCACGCGTCTTTGCGCTCAAGCGTTCATCAGCATATTTATTGGTGTCGGCGGAATATCCGTCGAGAATAATCCGATGCTTTTCGGCCACATCAATGATTGACTGATCATCGATGTACGTTTGGACCGCCTCGGGCATTCCGCCAACAACAAGATACTGTCGATAGAGCCCAAGCGCCTTTTCATGAAGGCTTGGCGCAAGAGGACCCATTATCTCGAATGATGAGCGTATCTCGTCGACCAGCTGATCGTGCCCCATCGCCCAGAGAAACTCCTCGAAATCGAGTGGAGTCATCTCAATCAAGTCGGTCTTTCCGACGGGGAACGAATACGACTGATGGTTAATGGCAACCCCAAGAAGCGACCCGGCAGCCGCAACGTAATACTCGGGAGCATCTTCGCAAAAGTATTTAAGGGAAGTGAGCGCTTCCTCGCATGCCTGGATCTCGTCAATGAACAGTAAGGTTTTGCCAGGCACGATACGCTGTCCCGTACGAGCCTCGATCGCACGTACGATCGAATGAGGGTCAAGACCGCCCGAAAAATCCGCTCGCGCCGACCGGTCGTTCTCAAGATTAACGTAGACAACCGATTCGAAAAGATCCTGGGCGTACGTTCTGAGCAAATAGGTCTTGCCACACTGGCGCACGCCTTTGACCAGCAAAGGTTTTCTATCAGCTCTGTCTCGCCATTCCCTAAGTAGCTCGTCTGCCTTGCGACGCATACGTAACCTTCCCTCATGAACTTCTATTTGACAATATTTTAACGCGGATTAATTTGTTTTCAGTTATTTTTCTGCGTTTAAAAAATGTTCTATACGGCGCTTGAGGGAATGCGCCCCTATCTCTCGGTAAGGACAGCAAGCATTTCCACCAACACCGATTGCCATGCGCTCTTCTTGTCCTTAGGCCAGCTTGCGAGCGAGCTCGCACACCTCTTTCAACTTGGGCGAGGATGCCATGCTGCCGCGCTCGGTCATACCGCTGATGGTGACAATGCCCTGGTCCGCCCACTTGCAGTAAGCGCAGGTTGACTTGTACATGGCGATCGCCGCGTCATAGACGCCCTGGCTGTGGCTATCGAGCAGAAGGGCCGTCTTGGTGAACGGGAAGCCCGTAGCACCGAAGGCGTACAGGCGGTCGATGACAGCCTTCTCCTGTGCGGTGATATCAAACCAGTAGATAGGCGAAGCGAAGACGACCATGTCGGCGTCTTTCAGCGACTCGATCCCGTTGGCCATGTCATCCTTCTGCACGCAGACGCCCCCATGGGCGAAGCAGTACTGGCATCCCAAGCAGCCGGCGATCTTCTTGCTGGCAACGCGAACGACCTCAACCGTATTACCGCCCTCACGCGCGGTCTCGGCAAACGCCTCGACCATGGTGTCGGTATTGGCGCCCTTGCGCGGGCTACCACTCAATACAACGATATTCATAGAAATCTCCCTCCTTCATGCCGCAGGCGCGCGGACACATTTCGTTGTAACCAAAACGGATGGAGTTAATCAATCGCCTCGTTTCAGCTACTCCCACTCTTTAGAAGGATCGTTGCTGGAGACTTGGCATTAAATCAAGGCATGCCTTATTTCAGATGCTCTCCAAAGAACGCTTTCAGCTTTTCAAACGGAATGACGTCCATCTGATCGTAAAGGTCGGTGTGGCTGGCACCGGGAATAATGAGCAGTTCCTTATTGTCTCCGGTCAGCTTACTGTACGCGGTTTCGCTGAAATAGCGGGAGTGCGCCTTCTCGCCGTGTACCAGCAACACGGCAGAGCGGATCTCGCCGGCGTATTGCAAAATCGGCATATTCATGAACGACAGCGAGGACGTCACGTTCCAGCCACCGTTGGAGTTCAGGCTGCGGGGGTGGTAGCCTCGCGGATTCTTGTAGTAGGCGTAATAGTCCTTTACAAACTGCGGTGCGTCCTCCGGCAGCGGATCGACCACGCCACCGGCAAGCGCGTAGCTGCCGTTTTTGTAGTCCTCGGTGCGCTGCGCGTTCAGCGCTTTTCGCTTTTCAAAGCGTGCCTGTTCGGAATCCTCGGCGTCAAAATAGCCGTTGGCAGTCGCGCGGGTCAAGTCATACATGGTCATGGCCGCAGTGGCTTTGATACGGGTGTCAATGGCTGCGGCATTGATCGCTATACCGCCCCAACCGCAAATGCCGATAATGCCGATGCGCTCCGGGTCGACGTTCTCCTGCATGGAGAGGAAATCCACCGCGGCGCAGAAGTCCTCGGTGTTGATGTCCGGCGACGCCACGTAGCGCGGCGTGCCGCCGCTCTCGCCGGTATAGGACGGGTCGAAGGCAATTGTCAAAAAGCCCAGCTCCGCCATTTTCTGCGCATACAGACCGGAGGACTGCTCCTTCACCGCGCCAAACGGGCCGCTGACAGCGATGGCGGGCAACTTGCCTTCCGCGTTCTTCGGCATGTAGACGTCAGCCGCGAGCGTGATGCCGTATCGGTTGTGGAAGGTCGCCTTGCCGTGCTCGACCTTGTCGCTTTTGGAGAAAACCTTGTCCCACTCCTGCGTCAGCTTCAACTGCTCCATGCCTAAGCCTCCTTGTCAGTCGCTTTAAGGTATTGCTCGTCGTCCACGGGCTCCAACCACTCGTTGGAGGCCTCCTCGCCCGGAACCTCCACCGCGAGATGAGAGAACCAGCTGTCGGGCGCCGCACCGTGCCAGTGCTTTACGCCCGCGGGAATATTTACTACATCGCCAGGGCACAGCTCCTGTGCCGGTTTGCCCCATTCCTGGTAAAGCCCTCGACCAGCCACGCAGACGATAATCTGTCCGCCACCGCTTTTGGCGTGATGGATGTGCCAGTTGTTGCGGCAGCCGGGCTCGAACGTAACGTTGTAAATGCCGACCTGCTCGGTGGAAAGGGGCGCGAGGTAGCTTTGCCCGATAAAGTACTTCGCGAATGCATCGTTGGGGGCACCGATGGGAAAGGCCATCTCGTTTTGGTGCTCGGCCTTTGCGTCGGTGGCATCGCCATCCGCCCAGACCTCCTTCGCCATACGAAAGGCCGCCCACGCCTTGGGCCATCCCGCATAAAACGCCGCGTGCGTAAGGATTTCCGCTATCTCCGTCCTGGTCACGCCGTTGTTCTTAGCAGACATCAGATGATATTGAAACGAAGAGTCCGTCAGTCCCTGCGCCATCAGGGCCACAACCGTTACCACGCTGCGGTCTCGAAGGGAAAGCCCGTCTTCTCGGCTCCACACCTCGCCGAACAGCACATCGTCATTGAGCTGTGCAAATTTGGGGGCAAAGTCCCCCAGAGCATCTCTGCCTGCCGTCTGCTTAATCGTCATGTTTGATTCCTCCTGTCGATGGTTTTGAGTGCAAAACTGCTTCCGTGCAGCTAAGCCGCGTCTAGACTCTCATGCCCATTCGCCGCGCCTGCTCCAGAGCAGGATGCCCGGCGATATCGCCCACGCCGTTTACGCCGCCGGCGAAAACCGTACCAACAAGCGTGCAACGGGAGAAACAGTCAACCCATCCCTGCACTGCCTTTTTCGCGCCGTCGAAGGTTGAGCGCCCGTCCTCCGCCGCCGTTGCCAATAGATACGCCTCGCTGAATGCATAATCGGAGCCAAATAGCGGGTTGGCGCGGTCGAGCATGGTCTTGAGCTGGCCACAGACGCTGTAGTAGTAGACGGGCGTTGCGAACACCAGAACATCGGCGTCGTGCATCTTGGCGGCAATTTCCACGGCATCGTCTTCGATAACGCAGTGACCCAGCTTTAGGCAGGCAAGGCAGCCCCTGCAGAAGCCTATTTGCTTTTCGCGCAGGCGCACGGTCTCAACGCTATGGCCCGCTTCCCGCGCACCGTTGGCGAAAGCGTCCGCCAACGTCTCGGAATTGCCATTCTTTCGTTGACTTGAAGAGACTATCAAAACCTTTTTGCTCATTACGAAACATCCCTTGCATTCTCTGTTTTATTAACGAGAATGAAGGTAATACCTAAACCTAACTTTAGGTCAAGGAATGAACTTAAGATTTATTCGGAGGAGCCATGTACACAATCGGACAAGTGTCGGAGATGTTCGGTTTGCCCACTTCTACGCTGCGATATTACGACAAGCAGGGATTGTTCCCGGGGCTGGAACGGACGTCCGGCATTCGCCGGTTCAGCGATACGGAACTCGAGGCGCTTCGGGTCATCGAATGCCTAAAGAAGGCGGGGATGGAGATCAAGGACATCCGGCTGTTCATGGAATGGTGCGCAGAGGGTCCCTCAACATACCCCAAACGCAAGGCCATGTTCGAGGAGCGAAAGGCCCACATGGAGTCGGAGATCGCGAACATGAACCGTGCGCTGGACATGCTGAAGTACAAATGTTGGTTCTACGGGCAGCTGAGCCAGGGCGAAAACGAGGCCGAGCTAAGGGCCATGATTCCCGACGGTTTGCCGACAGAGATTAAAGAGGCCTACGAGAACGCCCACGCCCGATAGTGCCGCCCGATGCTCGGAGGGCTTCGACGAGGAGTCGTTTTCGGGTAGGAATGCAAGGAAAAGGCCTCCGAACCAGAGGGTTCGGAGGCCTTTATTCCCGTTATTTCGCTGGTGGCTTTGCTTTGCGGCGATGTCAAAACAACATCAGACGATACTCGGCAGTACTAAAACGCGAGTTCAGAACACAGTTCCCGCTATTCCCACTCGATGGCTTCGGTTCTGCCGTCCCGTCATTCCAGTTACACCCAGTTTTCGGCATCGACACGGAACGCGTGCCGCCGAATGACGCGATGTCGCGTTTCGTCGGCTTCGGGGACAAAAGTTGGGACAACCTCAAAAACTTTTTTCAAACTCAAGGCTTTGAGTTTTTGTTTTTGTCCCAAAGTGCGCGGCGGGTCGCCTTTGGAGGCTCGATGGCGCCGAAAACGCCCGTTTTGAAACTCAACCGCCCTTTTGCCTGCAAGCCGCCAGCTGCAATCGCAAGTGAATTAACGCGGGTGGCTTGCGAGCCATTTGCAAAACCCCAGGTCGCAGGTCTTCGCCATTCGTGAACAAAGTGAGTAGTCTCAGGTGGCTTGCTTATGAGTTGGCGAACGGGCCTTCAGGATTCAGGGCAAACATGCTGGTAGAATAGGATTCTCAAATCAATGACAGGAGACCGAGCATGGCCGAACCCCACGATAGGAAGCCGATCCTCACGATCGAGCAGCAGATAGAGCACCTCAAGCAGAAGGGGGTAGCCTTCGAGCTGTGTTCCGAGGAAGAGGCCGCGGACTACCTGCGCGACAAGTGCAACTTCTTCAAGCTCGCATCCTACCGCAAACTCTTCTCGAAATACGAGGGAGGCCCGCGCGACGGCCGCTACGTAGACCTCGACTTCGGCCAGCTGCGCCTGCTCGCGGCGCTCGACCAGGAGCTGCGCCACGCCCTGCTCGGCATGACGCTCGACATCGAGCATTTCCAGAAGGTGACACTGCTTCGCGAGATGGAGGACCGCGGAGAGGACGGCTACGCCATCGTGGCCGACTACATGGCATCGCTTACCGCTGCAAACAGGGAGTACCGCCTGCGCGAGCTCAAGATGAGCGGCCGCAGCCCCTACAGCTCGAGCCTCTACGCGAAGTACTCCGGCGACATGCCTGCCTGGGCCTTCCTTGAGCTCACCTCGTTCGGCACCCTCATCGACTTCGTGCGCTTCTGCGCCAGGCGATGGGGCGACAGGCGCCTGGAGGCCTCCCACTACGACCTCAAGCGCGTGAAGTCCGTCCGCAACTGCGCCGCGCACGGCTCGTGCCTGATCAACTGCTTCGCCGAGAGGGGCGCCGCCCGGGGCTCGGCGTCCAGCGGCGTCTCCCGAAGGGTCGCCGCCGTGGGAATTCCCAAGGCGACCAGAAGGAAGTGGATGGGGAACACGGCCATGCAGGAGGTCGCGACCGTGCTCGTGGCGCACTCCGGCTTGGTACCCGAGGGCTCCTCGCGCTCGCGCGCCGCATCCGAGCTCGCCGAGATGTTCGCCAGGGCCGACGGCGAAACCGAGGCGCTGCCCGACAAGGGGCCCGACGCCGCAGCTCGCTCCGCGCTCGAGTTCCTTCGCAGGTTGACAGAATCGCTCGGGTTGGTAGAATAGCCTGCAGATAGCAAAACCTTCACGGTTTTAGGGGCGGACTTGCGCAAGCGACTCTGCCCTATTTTTATATTCACTCGCTATAGGAGACGGGTGATACCTGGGTCAATGACAGAACTGAGAAGCCCGGAATAATGGAGCCAGTTAGAAACCCTCGGGTTTGCGGGACGGGATCGTGAGAGCGATTCTGCCCTATTTTTTTCCTCCGTCTGCCCCAAACCAAGTAGTTCGAAGATAGCCTGTAGGTGTCCTCGTGGGCGCCTTTTATTTTCAGGGAATCGGCCGCTTCATGAACGAGCGACCGGCTTGACCTAGATCGAACCGCCTTCATCTCCGTCTAGGTGCCGGCAATCAACATCGTAAATCCGCGCGTGCTACAATGCGGCCATCAGAGATGAAAACACAGTCCCCGTCGGGTAGTCGTGGGCGTGCGGGAGTCCGCATCAGTAACCTGCCTCCTTGGTTGTCCCTTCTCTGCATGGTCATCTACATAAAGGAGGAACCAGCCATGCAGATCAGCGTGTCGTCCACCCTGACCGTATATCACGACGGCCAATTCTGGGTCGGGCTGGCGGAGCATGTCGAGGACGGCAGATACGGCGTCGCCCGCATCGTCTTCGGTGCAGAGCCGTCCGATGAGGAGATCCTGCGATTCGTTGCAAGCGAATGGGGGAAGCTCTCGTTCTTCGGCGATGATCCCGCGGAGGCAAGCAAGCCTGCGAAGAACCCCAAGCGGCGCGCTCGCGAGGCAGCGAAAGCACTTAAACTGCCCGCGATGTGCACCAA
>CAKXKM010000084.1 GCA_934876235.1 Collinsella sp. AF02-46-1
TTGCGGTGGAATAGTTCCTAGAATGGGCCATTTGATGGCCAAGCAGGAACTATTTCACTGCAACTTTGTTTTTATTGGTGTAAAAGGCGCGCCATGCTTGGCGCTGGATTGTTATCCGTTTGTAAAGGCTGGGCAGAGCTTGCGGTAAGGGTCTATCAAATGTCCGTAAGAAACCGCAGATAAGGCGGTCGTCGCCCGATCGAGACCGTATCTTTCCAAACAGCAAAGCGGGCAGGGTGCCCGCGAGTCGCATGTATGAAAGGAAGATCATGCTCGATCAGGCTTATTCTCGTCGTCAGTTCCTCGGCCTCGCTGGTGGTCTTGCCAGCATCGTCGGTCTCGGTCTCGTTGGTTGCGGCGGCTCCAACGCCGCCAACACCGCTGCTGAGGGCAGCGCCGCTGCTGCCGAGTCCGTCTCCGGCGAGGTGACCTACGACGGCGCCTCCTCGTTCCAGGCTCTCGTCGAGGCTGCTGCCGAGAAGTTTATGGATGCCAATCCCGACGTCTCCGTCTCCGGTTCGGGCAACGGTTCGGGCAAGGGCCTGACCGCTGTTGCCGCCGGCACCGTTACTATCGGTAACTCCGACGTCTTCGCCGAGACCAAGCTCGAGGCCGATCAGGTCAAGAGCCTCGTCGATCACGAGGTCGCCGTCGTGGGCATGGGCCCTGTCGTCTCCAAGAACGTCAAGGTCGATGATCTGTCCCTCGAGCAGCTCAAGGGCATCTTCTCCGGCCAGATCACCAACTGGAAGGAGGTCGGCGGCGACGACGCCAAGATCGTCGTCCTCAACCGCAAGGCAGGCTCCGGCACCCGCGCCACCTTCGAGGCCGCCGTCTTTGGCGACGAGGCCGTCGACTTTAAGGGCGACGCCGAGCTCGACAAGTCCGGCGACGTCCAGACTCAGATGGGCAGCACCGACAATGCCATCTCCTACCTCGACTTCTCGCACTTCGACGACTCCAAGTTCAACGCCATCAAGGTCGAGGGCGTGGAGCCCAAGAGCGCAAACGTCACCGACGACTCCTTCAAGATCTGGGCTACCGAGCACATGTACTGCGCGAAGGACGCCGACGAGGCCACCAAGGCCTTCCTGGAGTTCATGCTTTCCGACGACGTCCAGGGCAAACTCGTCGAGGAGCAGGGCTTTATCCCCGTCTCTGCCATGAAGGTCGTCAAGGACGCCAGCGGTAAGGTCTCTGCTAAATAAGCAATCGCCCCGGAAAGGTTTGCAATGGCAAAACAGCTGCCAAAGCGCGACCTTGAGAACGTGGGCCTGGGCGTCACGGGCGCGTGCGTAGCGCTCGTGACGCTTGTCGTTGCCGCGCTCATCTTTATGGTCGCCCAAAAGGGCCTCTCGGCTTTTCTCAAGGACGGCGTTTCGGTCGTCGAGTTCTTCACCGGCACCAAGTGGGACCTGGCCAACACAGCCGAGGACGGCCTGCCCTACACCGGCGCCCTGCCCTTGATCGTCACCTCGTTTGCGGTCATGGTACTCTCCACGCTCATCGCGCTGCCCATCGCCATCGGCTCCGCCATCTTTGCGGTCGAGATCCAGCCCAAATTTGGCTCCAAGGTCTTTCAGCCGCTTATTGAGCTTTTGACCGGTATTCCCTCGGTCGTCTTTGGCCTGATCGGCTTTCACGTGGTCGTCGGCCTTATGAAGAGCGTTTTCCACGTGAGCACGGGTCTGGGTATCTTGCCCGGCGCTATCGTTCTGGCAGTCATGATTCTGCCGACGATGACCACGCTTTCGGTCGATGGCCTGCGCGCTGTGCCCGACAGCTACCGCCAGGGCTCACTCGCGCTGGGCTACACCCGCTGGCAGACCATCTGGCACGTGGTGCTCAAGTCCGCCATGCCGTCGCTCATGACCGCGGTCATCCTTGGCATGACCCGCGCCTTTGGCGAAACGCTCGCCGTGCGCATGGTTATCGGCGGCATCGAGGCCATGCCGACGTCGCCGCTGTCGCCTGCCTCGACCATTACCACCACGCTCACCACGTCCATGGCGGTCTATGCCGAGGGCTCGGCCCAGGACGACGTTCTGTGGGCGCTCGGTCTGCTGCTGATGGGCATGAGCCTCATCTTTATCCTGATCATCCACCTTATCGGCCGCAAGGGGGCGAAGGCTCGTGGCTAGCACGCGCATCCACATCGACGAGGCGAGACTCGGGCGTGTCCAAAAGCAGGACCGCATCGCCACGGGCGTGCTGACGGCGATTGTCGCCATCGTCATGCTTATCGTCGTCTCCATGGTGGCCTACATCCTGTTCGAGGGTATCTCGACGCTGTTCCAGCCAGGCTTTCTCACGCAGCCCGCACGCGCCAACGGAACGCAGGGCGGCGTGCTCTACCAGCTGTTCGACTCGTTCTATCTGCTGCTGATCACCCTGATCATCTCGGTGCCCATCAGCCTGGGCGGCGCGGTCTTTTTGGTTGAGTACGCGCCCGATGGGCCTATTCGCGACATCGCCTCGACCGCCATCGAGACGTTGTCTTCGCTGCCCTCCATTGTCGTGGGCATGTTCGGCTTTCTGGTGTTCTCGGTGCAGCTGGGCTGGAAGTACTCCATCATCTCCGGCGCCGTCGCGCTCACCATGTTCAACATCCCCATCCTGGTGCGCGTGATTCAGCAGGCGCTCGAGGACGTGCCGCAGGCCCAGCGCGATGCGTGCCTGGCCATGGGCCTCACTCGCTGGGAGGCCACACTGCACATCCTGATTCCCGAGGCCATGCCCGCCATCGTGACCGGCATCGTGCTTTCGGCCGGCCGTGTCTTTGGCGAGGCCGCGGCGCTGCTCTTTACCTCGGGCATGAGCTCGCCGGTTCGCCTGAACTTCTTGAGCTTTAACCTGTCGAGCCCCACCTGCGCCTGGAACGTGTTCCGTCCCGGCGAGTCGCTGGCCGTGCACATCTACAAGATCTATGGCGAGGGCAGCCCCGAGGCCCAGCAGATCGTCTGGGGCACCGCGGCACTGCTGATGATTTGCGTGCTGCTGTTTAACGTAGTCGCCCGTATCGTGGGCAAGCAACTGGCAAGGAGGATGACGGCCGAATGAGCGAGATGAATGCGACGCCCGCAACCGATGCGGCCACGTCCGAGACCCAGGACTTTCTGTCGAGTGTGGGGGAGAGCGAGAAGCACGTGCGCGTGAGCGGCAAGGCCGTGAGCGACGAGGTCGTGCTCTCCACCAAGGACGTCAACGTGTACTATGGCGACCACCATGCGCTGCACAATACGTCGCTCGACTTCCACAAGGGTGAGATCACGGCGCTCATCGGGCCTTCGGGCTGCGGCAAGTCGACCTTCTTGCGCAGCCTCAACCTGATGAATCGCGAGATTCGCGGCTGCCGCGTGGAGGGCGAGATCAGCTACCGCGGACGCAACGTGAACACCAAGACCGAGAATACCTACGAGCTGCGCCGGTCCATTGGCATGGTGTTTCAGCAGCCCAACCCCTTCCGCAAGTCCATTCGAGACAACATCACGTTTGCGCCCAAGCGCCACGGCATCACCGACCGCGACGAGCTCGATCGCATGGTCGAGGAAAGCCTGCGCGGTGCGGCCCTGTGGGACGAGGTCAAGGACAAGCTCGACAAGAGCGCCTACGCGCTTTCGGGCGGTCAGCAGCAGCGTTTGTGCATCGCGCGCACGCTGGCACTCAACCCCGACGTAATCCTGTTTGACGAGCCCTGCTCGGCGCTCGACCCCATCTCGACGCTGGCGATCGAGGACCTCATGTCGTCGATCGTGGCCGACCGCGCCATCGTCATCGTGACGCACAACATGGAGCAGGCGTCGCGCGTGTCCAACCGCACGGCGTTTTTCTACATGGGCGATATGGTCGAGTACGACGAGACCGACGAGATTTTCCAACGGCCCAAGGATAAGCGGCTGAATGATTACCTCACCGGCATGTTCTCCTAGTCCGGGACATGCTTGAGGCCCGCGGCGGCCACGGTTGCCGCGGGGCTGATTGGAGAGGCGGGTCATCTCTTTTGCGAGATGGCCTGCCTTTTTGCTCTGCGACCGAAACGACCACCGCAAAGGCGACAGGCGCCTTCGTGGTGGTTTGGGGTGGGGCTCGCTGCTATCATGGACAACGTTGAATTTCTACGAAGGAGCAGGGCATATGGCGATTCTTTTGGGATGCGATTCCGTCAGCCTAGAGTTTCCCACCAAGCATATTTTCGATAGCGTGACGCTCGGCGTGGACGAGGGCGACCGTATTGGTATTGTCGGCAAAAACGGCGACGGCAAGTCGACGCTGCTGAGCGTGCTCGCCGGCACGCTGGAGCCCGACGACGGCCGCGTGACGCACCGCCGCGACACCACGATCGGATTGCTCGGCCAAAAGGACAACCTGGTCGATACCGACACCGTGCATCATGCCGTCGTGGGCGACACGCCCGAGTATGAGTGGGCGTCGAGTCCGCGTACGCGCCAGATCCTCGCCGGCCTCATCAGCGATGTACCCTGGGAGGGCATGGTGGGCGAGCTCTCGGGCGGTCAGCGCCGTCGCGTGGACCTCGCGCGCCTGCTGATCGGCGACTACGATGTGCTCATGCTCGACGAGCCCACCAACCACCTGGACATGCGCACCATCAATTGGCTTGCGCGTCACTTAAAGGCCCGCTGGCAGCGCGGCCAGGGCGCCATGCTCGTGGTCACGCACGACCGCTGGTTCTTGGACGAGGTCTGCACCTGCATGTGGGAGGTCCACGACGGCCAGGTAGATCCCTTCGAGGGCGGCTACTCGGCATATATCCTGCAGCGCGTGGAGCGCGACCGCATGGCCGCCGTTACCGAGGAGCGCCGTCGCAACATGGCGCGCAAGGAGCTCGCGTGGCTGAGCCGCGGTGCCCAGGCTCGTTCCACCAAACCCAAGTTTCGGGTGGATGCCGCTCGCGAGCTGATCGCCGACGTGCCGCCCGTACGTGACGAGCTGGAGCTCAAGCGCCTGGCCGTGAGCCGCCTGGGCAAGCAGGTTATCGATGTAGTCGACGTGGACGCCGGCTATGCGGATGCCGATGGCACGTCCAAACAGGTGCTCACCGATGTGACCTGGCTCATTGGTGCGGGTGACCGCTATGGTCTTTTAGGTGAGAACGGCGCCGGCAAGTCCACGCTGCTCGACGTGATTCAGGGCAAGATCGCGCCCCTGCGCGGCCGCGTGAAGATCGGCCAGACGGTGCGCTTTGGCGTGCTGTCGCAGCAGCTCGAGGAGCTCGAGCCCTACATGGGTGACACGATCCGCGAGGTGCTCGGCAACTATAAGAAGTACTACGTCATCGACGGCAAGGAGACTTCGCCCGAGAAGCTCTGCGAGCGTCTGGGCTTTACGACGCAGCAGCTCTGGAGCCGCATCGGCGATCTTTCGGGCGGCCAGCGCCGTCGTCTGTCGCTGCTGCTGACGATCCTGGACGAGCCCAACGTGCTCATCCTGGACGAGCCCGGCAACGACCTGGATACCGACATGCTGGCGATTGTCGAGGACTTGCTGGACGGCTGGCCCGGCACGCTGATTCTGGTGACGCACGACCGCTTTTTGATGGAGCGCGTGACCGACCAGCAGTGGGCGCTGCTCGACGGCCACCTGACGCATATGCCCGGCGGCGTCGACCAGTACCTGCGCCTGTGCAACGCCACCGCCGAGGGCGAGCCCGTGGGTGCACCGAGCGCCAAGACCGGTACGTTCGACACCGGTGCCGCGGCAGCTGCGGCCGAAAAGCCCAAGTCGAGCGGTCAGCACAACGGCCTTTCCAATGCCGAGCGCCAAAAGCTCCGTCGTGAGGTGAGCTCGCTCGAGCGCAAAATGGAGACGCAGCGCGCCCGCGTGGAGGAGGCCGAGGTCGCGATGGCTCAGGTCGACCCCACCAACTACACGGCGCTGGGCGAGCAGCAGGCAAAGATCGACGAGGCCCACGCCGCCATGGACGAGTTGGAGATGGCGTGGCTCGAGGCGAGCGAGAAGCTCGAGGGCGAGGAGTAGGCGAGGATGATCAAGGCCGCGTTTTTCGATATCGACGGCACGCTGTTGAGCTTTAAGACCCACCGGATTCCGGCGTCGGCGCAGCAGGTGCTCGACAGCTTTCGCGAGCAGGGGATTGCGTGCGTGATCGCCACGGGCCGTCCGACCTACCAGATGCCGGACTGGCTGTTCGACTTGGGTTGGGATGCGTACATTACGCTTTCGGGCCAGCACTGCTTTGATGCCGAGGGGGTTTACCGCAGCTGTCCGATTGACCCGGACGACGTTGCGGTGATCGTGGGCCAGGTGGCCGAGGGGCGCTACGACTCGCTGTGCATGCAGGGCGAGAACTCGTTTGTGAACCGCCTGTCCGAGCGCGTGGTGACGGCCGGGAGCAACGCGGGGATTGTCTACCACGAGAAGCCGTTTGAGCACGCCTTTGACGCGCCAGTCTACCAGTTCTGCGCCTTTGTGGACCCGGCCGACGAGCATATCGTGACTGATGCGGTGTCGCATTCGCTCACTACACGCTGGTGCGACCTGTTCTGCGACATTATTCCCGCTAACGGCGGCAAGGACCTGGGTGTGGCGGCGACGCTGGAGCGCCTGGGCATCGACGCGAGTGAGGCGATTGCGTTTGGCGACGGCGAGAACGACCTGTCGATGTTCTCGGCCGTGGGCACAAGTGTGGCCATGGGTAACGCGCAGGACACTGTGAAGGCTGCGGCGACCTATGTGACAACCGCCGTGGACGACGACGGCATCTACAACGCCGCAAAGCACTTTGGGCTGGTGTAGCTGCAGATTCGGCACTTGGGGACACTCCTTGCCAATCCGACCGGCGAGTTGGCCAATCGGCAAAGACTGTCCCCAATGACTAGTCGTTTAAGAACGTCCTCAATGACTACCCGTTTTTTGTGAATCAAGGCTAACTTTCTAAACAATGTAGTAAGACATGGGCAACTTTTGCGGTAAAGTAAATCAAGCAAAAGTATCCAAAGGCTAACTAGAAGCCATCGCGAAAGGCGGCCCATGGCCCTGCGTGAATCTGGAGAAGACTATCTCGAATCTATCTATGTGCTCTCGGAACGGCAGGGCACCGTGCGCTCGATCGACGTTGCGGAGTACCTCGGCGTAACCAAGGCGAGCGTTTCCAAGGCCATGGCGACGCTGGAAAGCAACGGCTATGTCGAAATGGGCAAACGCGACGTGCATCTGACGGAACGCGGTCTTGAGGTTGCCCGTCAAATGTGGGAGCGCCACTGCTTTTTTGTAGGTCTGCTAGAGGACGCAGGCGTAACGCCCGAGGTTGCCTCGCAAGAGGGCTGTCACATGGAGCACTGCCTGAGCGAGGAGAGTTTCGAGAAGCTAAGGTCGATGCTGAGGCGGGAAGATGTAGCGGGTCCAAAAACAGAAGCCTAACTGACCCACAGTAGCGCGGAGTTCACGCAAAGCGCGAACCAGCGACCGGGACCAGCGGCCCTTTCGGCCAAGTCCATTTCAGCAAAGGAACCCCGCCAGCAAGCGATGCCCAAGAACCGCCAGCTGCGTCAATGCAGGCCGGGGCCGGGGGGGG
>CAKXKM010000085.1 GCA_934876235.1 Collinsella sp. AF02-46-1
GGTAATAGCCCAGCGCGTTATAACCGTCGCCATACGAAAAGCCCTGGTTGTAATTACCATGGCTCTCGTACTTGGTAAAGTACTTCATCTCGGGAGTCACGTTGACAAACGAAACGCCCTGGACCGACCTCAGCACGCCCGAGAAAGACTGCTGGGTGTAGAGACCTTTGTCGATATCGGTGGCATCCGAGGCAACGCCCGGCGTGGGCTCCTCGGCAGCGGCGGGTGCCGGCGCGGAAACGGCGCCAAACGAAAGCGCCAGCGTCAGGCCCGCGACAATAGCAGAATGCTTGGGCTGCATAAGATCCTCCCTGCATTGGTATAGTTAAAGTGCAGTTTGCAAAGATAGAAATAAGTATTGCAGCTCGCCCGTTGTTGCACAACAACCCCTCGGTAAACGGCAACAACCCTCCGCGAAATCTTAAGGAATTGCGTTCAACCTACAGCTTAATGTCAAAGTTAATCTCGGGGACGGCAGCAAGGTCGGCCAACGACACGCCATCGACGTACTTTTCGATCACGTCGTCCAGACCGCGCCAGAATTTGACGGTCGAGCAAAGATCGCTGCGGGCGCAGCTGTTGTCGATGCCATCGCACGCCACCGGAGCCGTGCTGCCCTCGACGGCGCGCAGGATGTCGCCGGCACGCACCTCGGCCGGGTCCTTGGCCATCATGTAGCCGCCGCCCTTGCCGCGCACGCTCTTAAGTAGGCCCGCCTTCATGAGCGGACGAACCAGCTGCTCCAAATACTTTTGCGAGATATGTTCACGGTCGGCAACCTCGCGCAAAGCAATCTTGCCCTCGGCGTCACCCAGCGCCGCGATATAGATCATTAACCGGAGGGCATAGCGGCCCTTAGAAGAAATGAGCATACCTACCCTCCCATCGCATCTGGAACAACATAACCAGGTTTGTTTGTCCCAAATCTTAAGTAAGTGGGACAAACACAACAGGTTATTTTGTCCCAGAATTTGAAAAGTCGAGTGGATTAGTCGGGTTTTCCCTTGACTAACGCCGAACCCATAGTAACTTTATTCCGAGAAGATTCCTAGGGTTTAGTACACCTATGAGTACACCATATACAGAGAGGGACAGCATGAGCGCAAATCCGCTGCTTTCCATCGAAGGTCTCACCGCCTCCGTGGACGAGAAGACCATCCTCCACAATGTCAACCTCAACGTCGCCGCCGGCGAGACCCACGTGCTGATGGGCCCCAACGGCGCCGGCAAGTCTACCCTCGGCCACCTGGTCATGGGCGACCCCGTCTACACGGTCAACGACGGCCGCATCGTCTTTGACGGCCAGGACATCACCGAGCTCACCACCGACAAGCGCTCGCGCGCCGGCCTGTTCCTGAGCTTCCAGGCCCCTGTCGAGATCCCCGGCGTGCCACTGTCGAGCTTTTTGCGCGCCAGTATCGCCGGCCGCCCCGGCCTGGAGATGAAGGGCAAGGAATTCCGTCGTCGCGTCAAGGAGCTCGCGGCCGAGCTTAACATGGATACCGCCTACCTCAACCGTGAGCTGGGCGTGGGCTTCTCGGGCGGCGAGAAAAAGAAGGTCGAGATGCTCCAGCTTCTGCTGCTGCAGCCCAAGCTCGCCATCTTGGACGAGACCGACTCCGGCCTGGACGTCGACGCCCTGTCCACCGTCAGCCACGGTATGGACGCCTACCGCAAGAGCTGCGACGGCTCCATGCTCATCATCACGCACAACACGCGCATCCTGGAGCACCTGGATGTCGACCGCGTCCACGTTATGGTCAAGGGCCACATCGTGCGCGAGGACGATGCCTCGCTGATCCCCTGGATCGACAAGAACGGCTTTGAGACCTTCGAGCGCGAGGCCGCCGAGCAGCGCGCCCAGGCCGAGGCCGCCGCTGCCGAGCAGCAGGCGTAAAGGGGCGACGCAATGACCAAGAACCGCACCGAGGTCGCGGACATCGACCGCAGCCTCTACGACTTCACCTACGGCGAGGAGGGATTCGAGCGCCTCGACGCCGGCATCACGCCCGACATCGTGCGCGAGATCAGCGCCAAGAAGGACGAGCCACAGTGGATGCTCGATCTGCGCTTAAAGTCCCTCGAGATCTTCAATCGTTTTCCCGACCCGACGTGGGGCCCCTCCATCGAGGGCCTGGACATGGACAACATCGTCACCTACGTCAAGCCCAACACCGACCAAAAGCACGACTGGGAGTCGGTGCCCGACGACATCAAGAACACCTTTGAGCGCCTGGGCATCCCCGAGGCCGAGCGCAGCTACCTGGCGGGCGTCGGCGCGCAGTACGACTCCGAGCTGGTCTACCACAACATGCAGGACACCGCGTCCAAGATGGGTATCGTCTATTCCGGCATCGAGGAGGCCCTGCACGACCCGCAGTGGGAGCCGCTCATCCACGAGAAGTTTATGACGCTCATCCCGCCCACCGACCACAAGTTTGCGGCCCTGCACGGCGCCGTATGGTCGGGCGGCTCGTTTGTCTACGTGCCCAAGGGCACCAAGTTGGACTTCCCGCTGCAGAGCTACTTCCGCCTTAACGCCAAGGGCGCCGGCCAGTTTGAGCACACGCTCATCATCGTCGAGGACGACGCCGACCTGCACTTCATCGAGGGTTGCTCCGCGCCCAAGTACAACGTTGCCAACCTCCACGCCGGCGCCGTCGAGCTCTTTGTGGGCAAGCGTGCGCACCTGCGCTACTCGACCATCGAGAACTGGTCCAAAAACATGTACAACCTCAACACCAAGCGTGCGCGCGTGGACGAGGATGGCGACATAGAGTGGATCAGTGGCTCCTTCGGCAGCCACGTGGGCTACCTCTACCCCATGAGTGTGCTCAACGGCCGCCGCGCCCGGTCGAGCTTTACCGGCATCACCTTTGCCGGCGCCGGGCAGAACCTCGATACCGGCTGTAAGGTCGTGCTCAACGCCCCCGAGACCTCGGCAACCGTCGAGACCAAGGGCATCTCCAAGAGCGGCGGCATTCAGACCTTCCGCAGCTCCATCGTGGCCACGCCCAAGGCCGAGGGTTCCAAGGCAACCGTGAGCTGCCAGTCGCTCATGCTCGACGACCAGAGCCGCTCCGACACCATCCCCGCCATGGACATCCGCGCCAAGAACGTCGACATCGGCCACGAGGCCACCATCGGCCGCATCGGCGACGACAAGGTGTTCTACCTGATGAGCCGCGGCATCTCGGAGGAAGAGGCCCGCACCATGATCGTCAACGGCTTTGCCAACCCGGTCTCCAAGGAGCTGCCGCTGGAGTACGCCGTCGAGATGAACAACCTGATCAAGCTCGAGATGGAAGGAGCGATCGGATAATGAAACAGGAAACCAACACCGCTGCTACCACCCTTGAGCAGGTCAACGCGATGCCGGCTGCCACTTGGGGCTGGCTGAAGATGAATCAGACCAAGCTCGAGCTCTCTGACGAGCTTGCCGCCGCTCCCGCGGAGGCCGTTGAGGTCGAAGGCTTGGGCGAGCAGTTTATTGGCGTGACAGACGCGTTCGACGCCGCCATGGACGCCATGGCCGAGCGCTTCCCCGAGCGCCGCTCCTCCGCCCCCGGTGATGCCGCCGACCGCGCCCGCATCACGCCCGAGACCGAGCTCGACGTGCCCGCCACCTCCGTCTACCAGGCCGGCGCCATCAAGCTCGAGGAGGAGCTCTCCCCTGCTGAAGCCTTCGAAACCGGCATGGGCGAGGCTGCCTACGCCTACTTGGCCGAGCACGCTACCAAGCGCATCGTCATCGATGTGCCCGCATACCAGCACGCCACGGTTACCGTGCGTGTGAGCGGTGTCGATGCCGCCGCGGCCATCGCCGCCATCGACGTCGTCGCTCGCCCGCAGGCAACGCTCGACCTGCATATTGCCCTAGACTCTCCTGTTACCGGCGAGGGTGTCGTGGGCTCCGTGCTACGCGTGTGCGCCCACGAGTACGCCACCGTCAACGTGACCTGCACGCAGACACTCGACGACAGCTGGATCGCACTCGACGACACCGGCCTGTTCCTGGACGAGGGCGCGCGCGTCAACGTGCAGCACACCGTCCTGGGTGCCGGCGCCAGCGCCACCGGCCTTGCCGGCGACCTGCTGGGCGATACCGCCAAGGTCACCATCGATACCGATTACCTGGGCGCCCGCGAGCAGGTGCGCGACTTTAACTATGAGCTGCGCCACCGCGGTCGCAAGACCGAGTGCGAGATCGACGCCAACGGCGTGCTGACCGGCACGTCCAAGAAGGTCTACCGCGGCACCATCGACCTCGTGCACGGCTGCAAGGGCGCCGTCGGCACCGAGCGCGAAACCGTGCTGCTGGCCAACAAGGGCGTCGACAACAAGACCGTCCCCGTCATCCTGTGCGACGAGGACGACGTCGCCGGCAACCACGGCGCCACCATCGGCCACGTCCGCGACGAGCAGCTGTTCTACCTCGCCTGCCGCGGTCTTGACCAAAGCGCCGCCGAGGACCTGTTCATCCGCGCCAAGCTGGAGGACGCCGCGCTTTCCACCACTGACGAGCGCACCCGCGCCGCCGTCGTCCGCCTGGGAAACAACCTGATCGACAACTTTGAAGAGGAGCTCGCATGATCGACACCGAGCACGTTAAATGCGATACCTGTACCGCACCAGAGCCTATGGAGCTCGACGCTAGCGACGAGGCCTCGCGCGGCTGGCCTACCGTCGACATCGAGACCAATCCCTACAAAGCACAGTTCCCGCTGTTCCAGCAGCACCCCGAGATCGCCTTCCTCGATAGCGCCGCCACCGCGCAGCGCCCTGCCTGTGTGCTCGACGCCGAACGCGACTTCTACCAGCGCATGAACGCCAACCCTCTGCGCGGCCTGTACTCGCTGTCCGTCGAGGCCACCGACGCCATCGCGAAGGTCCGCCAACAGATCGCCGACCTCATCGGCGCCCCCAACGCCAACGAGATCGTCTTCACCCGCAACACGAGCGAGTCGCTCAACCTGGTCGCCAAGAGCTTTGCGCCCACAGTGCTCGAACCGGGCGACGAGGTCGTCATCACCATCATGGAGCACCACTCCAACCTGATTCCGTGGCAGCAGGTCTGCCGCGAGACCGGCGCCAAGCTCGTCTACCTCTACCCCACCAAGACCGGCCAGCTCACCACCGAGGAGGTTCTTGCCAAGGTGGGTCCCAAGACCAAGATCCTAGCCGTGGGACAGGTCTCCAACGTGCTGGGCGTCGAGAACCCGGTCAAGAACCTCGGCAAACTCGTGCACAAGTACGGCGGCTACCTGGTCGTCGACGGCGCTCAGTCGCTGCCGCACATGCCGGTCGATGTGGCCGACCTGGGCGCCGACTTCTTTGCCTTTAGTGCGCACAAGGCCATGGGCCCCATGGGCATCGGCGTGCTGTGGGGCAAGATGGACCTGCTCAACGCCATGCCGCCCATGCTTACCGGCGGTGAGATGATCGACTCGGTTACTGAGCAGGACGCCGTCTGGGCTCCCGTCCCCGAGAAGTTCGAGGCCGGCACGCAGGACGCCGCCGGCATCTTCGCCACAGGCGCCGCCCTCGACTACCTCGTCAACACGGTGGGCTACGAAAACATCCAGGCACGCGAGCAGGCACTCGTCCACTACCTGATGGGCGAGCTCATGCAGCTCGACTTTGTCCAGATCATCGGCTCAATCTATTGGGATAACCACCACGGCGTCGTGAGCTTTAATGTCAAGGGCATCCACCCGCACGATGTCGCGAGCATCATGGACATGGACGGCGTCTGCATCCGCGCCGGTCACCACTGCGCGCAGCCGCTGCTCACCTGGCTGGGCGTCGAGAACCTTGCCTGCTGCCGCGCCAGCGTAGCCTTCTACAACGACAAGGCCGACATCGACAAGTTCATCGCCGGCCTGCATCACGTTTGGAGCACGTTCAATGGGTAATCTGTACACCTCCACCACATTTATGGAGCACAACTCGCACCCCGACTATAAGTACGAGATGGATGCTCCCACGCACGAGCACGACGGCATCAACCCTAGCTGCGGAGACGAGCTCACCTTGCAGCTGCGTGTCGAGAACAACGTGATCGAGGAGGCCTCCTTTACCGGTCACGGCTGCGCCATCAGCCAGGCCAGTGCCGACATCATGGCCGACCTCATCACCGGCGAGACCGTCGAGGAAGCTCGCCACCTGGCAGAGCTCTTCCTCGCCATGATCCGCGGCGAGAAGCTCTCCGAGGAGGACCTGGAAGACCTGGACGAAGCCGCCCAGCTCCAGGACATCTCGCACATGCCCGCCCGCGTCAAGTGCGCCGAGCTCGCCTGGCGCACCCTCGACGGCATGCTCACGGGACAAAATAATCAGTAGTATTTGTCCCAAATCTTAAGAATTTTATTGGCCGAATCGCTTGACAAGAGTGGTTCGGCCATTTTCTATTCCGAGCCCTCAGCCTGAGCATTCACCCGCGCATAAGCGCGCACGATACGAGAGACGGTACTCTTGCTGACTCCCGTATACCGTTCGATCTCGCGCACCGTGTAGCCGCCATCGTGCAGGGCGAAAACGATTCCGTCTCGCCGCGAGGGTGCTACGGTCTTGAGTTCGTTGAGCGGCACACCCAGGCGCTTCGCCATCTTGTCGGCAAACGCACGCCGCTCCCACTCTGTCTCATCCATATCGTGAATCACCGGATCGGAACCATCGGGCATCGACAGAGAATAATCCAGAAACCCCTTGGCAGACTCAAAGAGCTCAAGCACACAAGAAGGGTCCGAAAATCCCCTCGTCGTATCGTTGTCATACGCTCTCAGATACTCGGCAAAGCTGCTCCAGGGATAACGCTCGATCAGGGCGATACCCGCCTCCTGCGGATTAGCGTGAACATAGCGAATGGCAGCCATTAGATAACGGTCGGTATCGAGCGAGCGCCGGTCAAAACGGTTCTGGAACAGATGACCCGTGCGCCCCGTGCGTTTATTGAACCGCCGCGCGTACGTCAAAAGCAGCCGGTGCATCGCCGCGCTCATCGCGTCCTCGTAATCTGCAAGCACCAGATGCACGTGATTGCCCATAAGGCACCAGGCGATAACCGTCACGCCCGCCTCGCGGCAGCACTCGCGCATCAGCTCCAAAAACTCCCACCGGTCTTCATCGCCCTCAAAGATGAGCTGCTTGCCCACACCGCGGGCACAGACATGGTAAAAGCCGGTAACCGTTCTCCAAACGCGCTGCATGGCGCTCCCTTCGCCGGGATCTGATTGCCATCCAATACAGCACGATTGAAGCGTGCTATCAAAACATTCACGCAAAACAATACACTCGCGCGGCCAAAGGCAGTAAACGGGCGGCGAACGGCACCGTTGCAACAGGTCAGACCCCGCAACGCATACAAGAGCTGACCAAAAGCTTGCCCAAGACGAACCCCCTCTACGGAAGTTCGCGACCACAGAACATATAGTTAAACCGTTTCAATTAAAACTTCCGGACTTCTCGCTACGAAAACTGAGCCGTTCGCCGAATATTCCGTGCATTTCGCGGTATTATAGGGGC
>CAKXKM010000086.1 GCA_934876235.1 Collinsella sp. AF02-46-1
GCCTTTTACATGTCCGAGGACGCGCCCGGAGGGAAGCCCGGGACCGCCGACGGGAGTAATTTACTCAGCCGGGCAAATCTTCTTGAAGAGCTCGATAACGTCGTCGAGCGTCGCCTCGCGCGGGTTGCCCGGGAAGCAGGCGTCGGCCATGGCGTCCTTGGCCAAGACTTCGATCTCGTCGGCCTTCATGGCCTCGCAGACATGCGGGATGTTCACGTCGGCGGAAAGCTGCTTGACGGCGGCGATAGCGGCGTCAGCAGCCTCGTCGGTGCTCATGCCCGTGGTGTCAACGCCCATGGCGACGGCGACCTTGGCCAGGCGCTCGGCGCAAACCGGCTTGTTGAACTCCATGGCGATCGGCAGCAGCATGGCGCAGGCGACACCGTGCGGGGTGTCGTAGTGAGCGGACAGGGTGTGAGCCATGGCGTGGTCGATGCCCAGGCCAACGTTGGAGAAGCCCATGCCGGCGACATACTGGCCAAGAGCCATGCCCTCGCGGCCGGAGCCGGGCTGACCGGACTTGGCCTCGGCAACGGAGTCGCGCAGGTTCTCGCTGATCAGCTTAATGGCCTCAAAGTGGAACATGTCGGAGAGCTCCCAAGCGCCCTTGGTGGTGTAGCCCTCGATGGCGTGGGTCAGAGCGTCCATGCCAGTGGAAGCGGTAAGGCCGGCGGGCATGGAAGCCATCATGTCGGGGTCGACGACGGCGACCTCGGGGGCGTCGTTGGTGTCGACGCACACGAACTTGCGGACCTTTTCGGGGTCGGTGATGACGTAGTTGATGGTCACCTCGGCAGCGGTACCGGCGGTCGTCGGCACAGCGATGGTGAACACGGCGTGGTTCTTAGTGGGAGCAACGCCCTCGAGGCTGCGGACATCGGCGAACTCGGGGTTGTTGATGATGATGCCAATGGCCTTGGCGGTATCCATGGAGGAACCGCCACCGATGGTCACGATAGCGTCAGCCTCGGCGGCCTTGAAGGCCTCGACGCCGTCCTTGACGTTCTGGATAGTGGGGTTGGGCTTAATCTCGGAGTAGAGGCTCCAAGCGATGCCGGCGGCGTCGAGCTCGTCGGTCACCTTAGCGGTAACGCCAAACTTGACCAGATCGGGATCGGAGCAGACGAAGATCTTCTTGTAGCCGCGACGCTGGAGCTCGCCGGGGATCTCCTTGATGGCGCCGGAACCATGATAAGAGATGGTATTGAGAACGAAACGATTAGCCATTGATAGCCTCCCATCGTGTGCGGGGCGCCCATTACGCCCCACGCTATGTGTCCCATCCTAACGCTTTTGAAACAAAAAATGCATGAGAACGTCAAAAGTGTTAAAGCGTTTCAACATAATAACGGAGCCCCAGTCCTTCCCTCCCGACTGCAGCGAAGGCTAGATTATAGGAGCAATTGCCCAAAGAATACGACCAACTCAGTCTATAAATTGTTTCTGTTTTAGCAATATATGTTTGACAATACGTTTATAAAAGGATACTTTATAGTAATTAATATGCATGCAGCAAATAGTGTCATTCATTTTGTTAGAAATTGCTCATGCGGTTATTGCAGCTGCATGTACTGCAACATACAGCGTAATTCTCCGCACGAAGCAGAAGACGGTTCCAATTCGATCGAGGCGATGACGCGTGATGGCTACTGGTCCTAAATCGAGCAAGACGGCTACAAACGAATATCGAATCTCAATTGAAGGTAACCCTTATCCGCATGCTCTGGCTCTCGTCAACCCAGCGGGAGACAACCTCAACATCAAAAGACATGGGTTCACGGGTCCACTAGGACAGCTATTGAGTCTTAAATACACCGTTTATGACGATGCAAATGAAAAGCTCTTTACTGTCGTCGACGGTGGTTTTAGTAACATGCCCAGGGTTGCGCTCATCATCGAACACAAGGAAGTTGCGGTGTTCGATTATGGCCTAAACAGACTTGAGATGAAGTGCGTAACGAACATACCGAATTACACAATAAAAGGTAACTTCCTATTTGGAGATTACGATATATTCAGTCAACGGGAAGTGAAGCTATCTTCAGTTAACGTCCTTCAATGTGATAAACAATCGTGCTTTAACATACAGGTTTTGGATAAAGCCGAATTAGCCGCCGCAATTGGAATACCCACAGCCATTGCCCTTCTGAGGGCTCGGATTGAAGAGCATCTCGAATAAATTGCAAAAAGCAGTTCGTAACAACATTCAGGAGCTAGATAGTTTTTTCTGGCTCCTGAAGCTGTACTACATAGAGATGAAAAATAATGCGGCAAAGGGGCTGTCCCTTTGCCGCATTCGGTTACTTTCGGCAGCCCTCTTTCCAAGCCTCGGCCGCAACCTTCCAGCGAAAACGCAAGTCGCGCTCGCGGTCGATAAACATGATGGCAAACGCGACAAACAGCAGCACGCTCGCCACGACGATGGCGTGCAGGCCCATGCGCTCAATACACCAGTTGCCCAACACGGCGCCAAACACAAAGGTAAAGATCACGCCAAAGTACAGCAGGCCGTTTTCCAAAAAGCCGCGCTTGTGGGTAATGATGTAGTCGTCCACGTTTTGCAAGGCATTACGGAGGTTGCCGATACACATGGTCGTGGCGATGCCGTGTCCATGAATCTTGCGGAAACTCTCGACCTGCATACCGCAGGCAAACGAAGTAAGGCAGTTGGCGAGCAGGTTGTAACCGCCGCCCGGGATAAAGCTCACGCCCAGCAAGATAACGGCTTCAAAAAACACCGTCACCTGGCGCCAGTGAATCACACTGCCAAACCGCTCGTGAACCAGGTCGGCAAGCATAATGCCCACAGCAAACGAAACCACAGGGAAGAAGTAACGCCCCGCAAGTGCCCAATTGCCCTCCGAGATGCTCACGCCCACCAGCAGTATGTTGCCCGTCTGCGCGTTAGCGAAAACATGATCGCGCCCAATGTACGAATACACGTCCATAAAGCCACCGGCGAGCGCCAAGATGATGCCCAGCTCAATAGACTCCGATATCTGTTTGGCACGCTGCATCGTCGTGCATCCTCCTTGTTGACGACTCTCTCGTGCGTTGGCGGAAACATAGCCGCCGTTCATACTGTAACCCATTGACAACATGGCATGCGCGCGAGACGGGCTCCCCAACGCGCAGATACACAGTCTGGAAACAAACGGCACCCGCATCGATACGCCGATCCGCCAGCCCATGTACTCCACCAGTCTTTTTAGCCCCGTCCCAAAAAGACTGGTTACAATTACGTGCAGCATACAAACACCGGGAGGGATCGTGGCAAAAAAGCCTCAGCACGCTCAGAACAACCAGCGCAGTCAGCAGGGCAAACAGGGCCAGCAGCAAAAGCGCGGCGGTAAGGCGCAGGCCACGGTCGCCCGCACCAAGCATTCCCAAGCGACGCCCGCCCGCCCCTGGCGCCCGGGCCGCGATAAGTTCCTCCCCGTCAGCCGCGCCGACATGGATGCGCGCGGCTGGGACCAGTGCGACTTTGTCTACATCTGCGGCGATGCCTACGTGGACCATCCGAGCTTTGGCATGGCCATCATCAGCCGCGTGCTCGACGCGCACGGCTACAAGGTAGGAATCATCTGCCAGCCCGACTGGACCGATCCCGCCAGCATCACGGTGCTCGGCGAGCCGCGCCTGGGCTTTTTGGTCAGCGCCGGCAACATGGACTCCATGGTCAACCACTATTCGGTGACCAAGCACCGCCGCCACACCGACGCCTATACTCCCGGTGGCGAGGAGGGGCACCGCCCCAATCGTGCCGTCACGGTCTACGGCAACCTCATCCGCCAGACGTTCAAGGACGTTCCCATCATCATCGGCGGCATCGAGGCAAGCCTGCGCCGTCTGGCCCACTACGACTACTGGCAGGACAAGCTCAAGCGTTCGGTGTTGCTCGACTCGGGCGCCGACATCCTCATCTACGGCATGGGCGAGCACGCGATTGTCGAGATCGCCGACGCGCTCGACGCGGGACTGCCCGTCGACCAGATCACCTATATCAACGGCACCGTCTACCGCACGGGTTCGCTCGACGAGGTCTACGACTACGACCTGCTGCCCAGCTGGGACGACCTTGCCGCCGACAAGCTCAACTACGCGCGCAGCTTTAACGTGCAGCAGCAGAATATGGACCCCATCACCGGACATCGCCTGGTAGAACCCTACCCCAACAGCGTCTATGTGGTGCAGAACCCGCCGTCGGCGACGTTAACGACCGATGAGATGGACGAGGTGGCCGAGCTCCCCTACGCACGCGATTGGCATCCCGACTACGACGCGGCGGGCGGCGTACCGGCCTTTGCCGAGATCAAGTTTTCCATTAGCTCCAACCGCGGCTGTTTTGGCGAGTGCTCGTTTTGCGCCCTCACCTTCCACCAGGGCCGCGTGTTGCAGATGCGCAGCCACGATTCGATCATGCGCGAGGCCGAGCTGCTCACGCGCGATCCCGAGTTTAAGGGCTATATCAACGACGTGGGCGGACCGACGGCAAACTTTAGCCGTCCTGCCTGCGACAAACAGCTCAAGCACGGCGTGTGCAAGAACAAGCGCTGCCTGTGGCCGAGCGTATGCAAGAACATGGTGGTCGACGAGAGCGGCTACACGCAGTTGCTGCGCGACCTGCGCCAGCTGCCGGGCGTCAAGAAGGTCTTCGTCCGCAGCGGCATCCGCTTTGACTACACCATGGCCGATGCCTCGGACGAGTTTTTGCGCGAGCTGCTGGAGCATCACGTCTCGGGCCAGCTGCGCGTAGCGCCCGAGCACGTGAGCGACGCGGTGCTCTCCGTGATGGGCAAGCCGAGCCGCGCCGTCTACGACGCGTTCTGCCGTAAATTTGAACGCCTGAACCGCGAATACGGACTCAAGCAGTACGTGGTGCCGTATCTGATCTCGAGCCACCCCGGCTCGACGATGAAGGAAGCTGTGGACCTGGCCGAGGCCGTACGCGACATGGGCTACATGCCCGAGCAGGTGCAGGACTTCTACCCCACCCCGTCCACCATGTCGACCTGCATGTACTACACCGGCGTGGACCCACGCACCATGCAGCCGATCTACGTGGCACGCGACCCGCACGAGAAGGCCATGCAGCGTGCGCTCATCCAATACCGCAAGCCCGAGAACTACAAGCTCGTACGCGAGGCACTAGAAAAGGCCGGCCGCCGCGATCTGATTGGCTACACCAAGCATTGCCTGATTCGCCCCGTGCCCCCGCGCCCGGGCGAGACGTCTGCTGGCGGCGGACACGGCACCGACAAGAAGGGCGGCAAGGCCCACGGTGGCTCTGGCGGCGCCGGCAAGGGACCCAAAGGCAGCAAGGGGCACGGCGGCATGTCGCGCGCACAGAACACTGCCGGTCGCAATCGCGCAGCCCAAGGGCGTCAGGGCGCCAACGGAGGCGGGCGTCGCAACTAGGGCAGCGGTGCGCTCGCTGCGTCCATCCCACACGCGTGGCGCAGCGAGCGCATTGCCTCAACGAGGATGACGCCGGCGATAGCGACCGTGATTATCACGTCGAGCGGTGTGTTCACAAACCAGAGCAACGTCATGAAATACGACCCGGCATTAAAGGCAAAGTGCAGCAGGATCGTGTAGCGGAGCTTTCCGGTCGTCACGAGCACCCAACCAAAGATGAGGCCGGCGGCGCCCGCGTAGCAACCCTGTACCCAATTCATGTGCATAAAACCGAAGATCGCCGCCTGCAGCACAATCGCCGCGGCGCTACCCCACGTGCTTGGGGCCGCCCAGGGCACCATGGCGCCGCCCTGCGCGCTCACACGACGCCGGCACTTCCAAAGTGGGCGGCACTGCGGATTAAACGCTCGTAGCGAAAACTCAAAAACAATGCCGCGCACCAGCAACTCCTCGCAAAACGGAGCGCCGAGCACCGTGGTCAGGACGGCAAGAAGGTTGGTATCGCCCAAGCCTGTTTCCTCGACGAGCTCGCTATAGTCCGCCGCAACCTCGGGCAGCAGCGACAGCACGCCGTCGCATAGGTAGCTAATGACCACCTGCATGGATAGGCCGATCACGACAACGCATGCGACGCGCTTCCATGCAGCATTTGCTCCCCCGCCGAGCGGGCGTTCACCTTGCCGGCGCGCCATGAAGGAGCGGGGCCACAGATAGCGCCACCACAGCAGCGCCATCAAAAACGACGCCGTCTGAGCGGCGGCCTGAAACCATTGAATATCGAGATTGTCGATCGGGAAACCCGTCAGTGCCGACACGATGTCCAGCGCGGAGAACAAAACAATGCTCAGGGCAATATCGGCAGCGACGACACCAAAACAGGCAAGCGCCCAAACCAGCGCATTGAGCATGCCAACCTCCTCAAAACCCGGCAGTTTGGGACAGTCATTGTTGATGAGAATCGGGCGCAGTGCCAAAAGCCCCGCTAGGCGAGATGTCGAACGGAAAGGTGCCGCAGCGATTGAACGCGGCGATAAACATGCGGATGGCGTTGGACGGCGTGGTGCCCACGAGCTGGGTTGCCGCCGCGAAGGCCGCCTTTTCCTCGGGCAAGACCTTCGCGACAACCGGGGTCATGTGTTCTGCCATGGCGCTTCCTTTTTGAAACGACGGTGGTGCGGATAGATGCGGGCCACGCGGCTGGGCGACGGGCTGTGAAGGCAACCCGATTGGCCCGCATCTGGAGTGTGTTTCTACGGCGTTGGTATTACTTGGTATTCCTAAGTATTACCCCGCAGATAGAATACCATACCCGACCCCATGGGGACGGAGAAAAAACGGATCATTTTGTTGCTGAGTAAGTATTTAGAGCGTGATGATATCCGAGATATTGAGGGCCTGAGCGTCGACGGCATCGTGCGTGGCAAGCAACAGCATGCGACCGTCGAGCAAGTCGAGCACGACCTCGGCGCATGCGTCGCGTGCAGCGGTATCTAGACCGGTAAAGGGCTCGTCCAGAATCACCGCGTCGCCTGGGCACAGCAGGGCTCGAGCGATCTCGACGCGACGGCGCTGTCCGCCCGAAAGTTCGGCCACGCGAGCATGCACATCGACCCCCGGCACCAGCAGGCGCAACAGGGCTGCAGCACTCGAGGCATCCACGCGCGCGTCGGCGCACACCAGCACGTTACCCAGGGCAGAGACGTCCTCGACCAGGCACACATCCTGAAACACCATGGAGCACGGCGCGCACTCCCCCGCCGCAAGGGCAAGGAGCGTCGACTTGCCCGCACCCGAGGCACCCATCACACAGATACGCCCAGACGCGGGCACGTTGAGCACCAGTCCGGCGAGCGCCGGCGCCCAGGGCGCGCGATCGCCCAGGGCGAGCGCAAGCTCCGCCGCAGCGCCATCACTCGCGGTCCCCGCGCGCCCGCGCAGTCCATGCC
>CAKXKM010000087.1 GCA_934876235.1 Collinsella sp. AF02-46-1
GCCGACGCCCATCAGGAACACGGCGTCGTAGCCCTCGTCGGCGACCTTGTCGGCGAGCGCGGTCATCTTCTTGCCGGCCTCGTAGACGTTCTTGCCGTCCTCGACGTAGCCCTCCTGGCTAAAGTGCATGATCTCGATCTTCTCGGTTTCCTTCATGGCTTTTCCTTTCTGTCCTACACGCGAATCTATACATCGCGTTTCTTTTCGATACCAATTATAGACATACACCTAGCGTGTTTTTAATACCACTTTTCAATCTGCTCCAATCCTCGGTGAACGGTCGAAATTCTCTGGTGAGTGGTATTAAATTAGAATTTGATGTATAGCTAACGCCCCTGGCGCCTCCCTTGCGTGACAAAGAACAGCGTTCCTACCAGCGCAATAATGGTCGATGCCCCAAACAGCACCGCCTGGACACCCAAAGCCTCCGCCAAAAACGGAGCCGCCAGCAGCGGCACCACGCCGGCGCTCATCAGCCCAAAACGCACAAAGCCGGTAATGCGCCCCAGGTATTTGATGTCGGCGCGCTCCTGAATCAAGATCATCTGCAGCGGTTCCAGGAACCCCCAGGCCAGACCGTTAATCGCCTGACCGATAATCGCGACCCCCAGCATATCGGTGCCCACGTACACCATGGACCCAATGCCCACGGCCATGAGCGCGCCGAGCAGCAATCGCAGGTTGACGTGGCGAGCAGAAAGCTTGGTCAGGATGAACGCGCCCACCGAGGAAGTGAGGCCCACGACCGAGGACAGCCAGCCCAGCCAGACGATATCCACGTTGAGCACATCGCGGTAGAACAACGACTCCAGCGAATCGAACGCGCCAAACGCAAAGAAACCCAAAAAGCCCGAGATAAAGATGAGGCGCAGGTCGTGGTCGCGAAACGTAAGTCGCGCACCCTCGGCCATGCCGCCCAGAATACCGCCCTTCGGCTTTTCCCCTTTTGCGGGAACAACACACTCGTGGCAGCCCAAGGAGAGCACGGCCGCCACACCCATCATGCCCGCCATGAGCAGATAGACCGATTGCGTGGCAAAACAGCTCACGATGGCACCACCGAGCAGCGGGCCAGCGGTATAGGCGATATTGCTGTAAAACACCATGAGACCGTTCACACGGGTACGGCCCTCGGTGGTCGACTCTAGGTATCCCGGAAACGCATGCGTGCAGGTGTTGATAAAACCGCCCGCAAGTCCCAAGACACACGCGGCAAACACAAGCCCGGGGACAGACAACGGCGCCAACCCCACGCCAAGCGAAAGCACCGCCGTAATCACGCACGTCACAAACGACGTCCGACGCGGTCCAAAGCGATCGATGACCGAGCCCGACACCATATTGCCCACCGACGTCATAAGATTGCGCACGAGCGTAATGGCAGCAACCAAAAAGGCCGTGCCAGCCAGATCATACGTGGCAGCACCGATAAGCCCCAAAAAGTAGACCGCGTTGTTGGCGCACCACTGCAGGGACTCAATAAGAATCAGCCTGACCTCTGCCGGCGTCAGGCGCATTGCTTCGCGATCCTTCGCGAACATACGAACTCCTTCTATACAAAAAGGGGATGGAGGGCATAGGCCTGCTCCATCCCCTTTCCAGGTTGCAACGAAAATCTATGCAGCCGGGCCCTTACGCCAGCACGCCGAAGAACGCGCCGATGATGCCCACGACCATGGTGGCCACGATCAGCGCCATGGGGTTGATCTTCTTGGACAGCAGCCAGTAGTACAGCCAGAAGGCGAGCATGCCGAGCATGCCGGGCATGATGCCGTCCAGGATGTCCTGGAGGGTCTGGGCGTCCTCGCCCGAGCCGATGGCGACCGGGATGCTGGCCCAGAACATGTCCTTGCACATGGCGCCCACGACCATGACGCCCACGATTCCCACGCAGGTCATGATCTTCTGCATGAGGCCGGTCCTCTGGGCCTCGTCCAGGAAGCCCACGCCCAGCTCGTAGCCCTTGACGGCGCCCCAGACGCGCAGCGCGAAGCCGGGGACGTTGTAGATGAGCAGGAAGGCGATGGGGCCGAAGGGGTTGCCGGCCTGGCACAGGCTGATGCCCACCGCGGCGGCGACCACGCGCAGCGTCGACAGGAAGATGGAGTCGCCGATGCCGGACAGCGGGCCCATGAGGGCGGCCTTGACGTCGTTGACGCTCTCGGGCTCGATCTCGCCGCGGGCGACCTTCTCCTCCATGGCCATCGCGATGCCGCCGACGAACGGGGCGAACTGGACGGTGATGTTGAAGAACGCGCAGTGGCGGTGCAGGGCCTCGGCGTAGTCGTCGGGGCGGCCGGCGTAGATCTTCTTGAGCATGTTGGCGACCATCAGGCAGAAGGCGATGTTCATCTGCTTGTAGTAGGTCCAGGAGAACTCCATGCCCAGGGCGCCGACGTTGACGGCGCTCTTGACGAGGTCGGAGCGCGTGATCTTGTTCTCGGGACTAGAAGTCATCGTCCTCATCCCCTTCCGCGGAAAGCTGGGGCTGGGCTCCGCCCAGGCCGAGCAGGTCGAACTTGTCGATGCCGATGATGATGGCGATCAGGGCGACGCCCAGGACGGGCACGTTGGCGTAGGAGCACAGCAGGAAGCCCAGGAAGTAGAAGGGCACGAGCTGCTTGGTGAGCACCAGGCGGCCGAGCATGGCGAAGCCCATGGCCGGCAGGATATTGGCGGCAACGCCGCAACCGTCGATGATGAAGGGCGGGATGAAGTCGAGCAGACCCTGGATGGCGTCGGAGCCCAGATAGAAGGCGCCGCCGCACAGCAAGAAGTACTCAACGCAGCCCCAAATTCCAATTCCCCAATGAACGGCATAGATGCCTTTGAGGTTTCCCTTGAGGGCAAACTTGTCTGCCATATCGACAAACACAGGGAACAAAGCATTGGTAATGTTGCCGATCGTCAGCGAAAGGACGGCGATGGGCATGGCGAGCGCGATGGCCGTCTCGGTACCCTGGCCGAGCTGGATGGCAAACGCGCAGGCGAGCACGCCGCCGACGGTTTCGTTAGGCGGCACGTAAGCGCCGATGGAGATCGAGCCCATGAACAGCAGCTCAAGGCTTGCACCTACGGCAAGGCCAGTCTGCAGGTCCCCCAGCACCAGGCCCACGAGCGGGCACAGGACGATGGGACGGAACGCGTAGAGGGTGCCGAGCTGGTAGTCGAGGCATCCAAACGCTCCGACTAAGCCAACGAGGATTGCTTGGACAAGCATAATTCCTCCCAATAAGGAATATCGAACCGTCGTCACTCCCGTCGCGCGCGTTGTTGATATCAATTCCGGGAGTTCGATCACACGGCTCGAAGCGTACCTGGTGTGCTGCTAACACCCATGCCAGGTACAAATGATTTGATACCAATTATAGGTATGCAGGTTCTTACTATTTAATACCAATCGCCCAGCGGGGTGTTTTTAGCCGTAAACGGCAGACGTATCCCATCAGGCACGTTCCTTGTTTCGGTGGCGGACAAGCGCCACCAGAAAGCCATCGCCAAAGGCATCGGATGCCAAGTTGGCTACAATCACCAAAACGATAATCGCCGCGCCCAAAAACTCGTTCCAGTGAAAGACCTCGCCAAAGAGGAGCGCCGACCAGCAGGGAGCGAGCACAACCTCGCTCATGCAGACCAAGTTGGCCGCAAACGCGTTGGTGCGCGCAATCCCCTTGGCATACAGCACACTCGCAAGACCACTGCAAAAAAGGCCATGCACCAGCATGAGCCCCCACTCAAATGGTCTCACGGAGTCTAGGGCACCAGCAAAATAGACGATCGGCAGCATCGAGATACCGCAGGAGATGAGCGAGGACACCATGGGCGACGCATCGGAGCGAGAGTTCAAAAAGAAGCACAGCCCAAAGGTGGCGCCCGAAATGACGGCAAGCAGGTTGCCGAGCATGCCCTCGGCACTCAAATCACCTAAAAAGAAAAGTCCCATACCCGTAAAAGCAACCACCACGGAGGCAATCTTCGCAGGTGGGGGCAACGTGTGTGTTGCGAGCGATTGATACACGATAACGAAAATCATCGAGGTGTACTGCAGGACGATTGCGTTACCGACCGTCGTGAGCTGGTTGGCAAAGTTAAACGTGGTGCCCGTTACGAAGTTGCAGACGGCCACAAGGACAATAAGACGGCTGACGCGGAGGACAGGCCTGCCGACGAGCAGGATAAAGAGCGCCATAAATATTGCCGTGACGGCACCGATCAAAAGAGCTGACTGCGAATTGGCGTGAACGAGGATGCCGATAAAGCTCCACAAGAGCGCCGTGCCAAATAGATACATCGCCCCGCTCACGCCATTATCGGGTAGATTGTCAGATCGAATCACGAAGCACCTCCAGCTAGCTTTCGATAATAAAAAACGGCGACCGCAACGGGTCGCCGTTTCCCTTGGGGGCAGATAATAGGCCGGGCCCTTACGCCAGCACGCCGAAGAACGCGCCGACGATGCCCACGACCATGGTGGCCACGATCAGCGCCATGGGGTTGATCTTCTTGGACAGCAGCCAGTAGTACAGCCAGAAGGCGAGCATGCCGAGCATGCCGGGCATGATGCCGTCCAGGATGTCCTGGAGGGTCTGGGCGTCCTCGCCCGAGCCGATGGCCACCGGGATGCTGGCCCAGAACATGTCCTTGCACATGGCGCCCACGACCATGACGCCCACGATGCCCACGCAGGTCATGATCTTCTGCATGAGGCCGGTCCTCTGGGCCTCGTCCAGGAAGCCCACGCCCAGCTCGTAGCCCTTGACGGCGCCCCAGATGCGCAGCGCGAAGCCGGGGACGTTGTAGATGAGCAGGAAGGCGATGGGGCCGAAGGGGTTGCCGGCCTGGCACAGGCTGATGCCCACCGCGGCGGCGACCACGCGCAGCGTCGACAGGAAGATGGAGTCGCCGATGCCGGACAGCGGGCCCATGAGGGCGGCCTTGACGTCGTTGACGCTCTCGGGCTCGATCTCGCCGCGGGCGACCTTCTCCTCCATGGCCATCGCGATGCCGCCGACGAACGGGGCGAACTGGACGGTGATGTTGAAGAACGCGCAGTGGCGATGCAGGGCCTCGGCGTAGTCGTCGGGGCGGCCGGCGTAGATCTTCTTGAGCATGTTGGCGACCATCAGGCAGAAGGCGATGTTCATCTGCTTGTAGTAGGTCCAGGAGAACTCCATGCCCAGGGCGCCGACGTTGACGGCGCTCTTGACGAGGTCGGAGCGCGTGATCTTGTTCTCGGGACTAGAAGTCATCGTCCTCATCCCCTTCCGCGGAAAGCTGGGGCTGGGCTCCGCCCAGGCCGAGCAGGTCGAACTTGTCGATGCCGATGATGATGGCGATCAGGGCGACGCCCAGGACGGGCACGTTGGCGTAGGAGCACAGCAGGAAGCCCAGGAAGTAGAAGGGCACGAGCTGCTTGGTGAGCACCAGGCGGCCGAGCATGGCGAAGCCCATGGCCGGCAGGATGTTGGCGGCAACGCCAAAGCCAGCAAGGACAAAGGGCGGGATGAAGTCGAGCATGCCCTGGATGGCGTCAGCACCCAGATAGAACGACAGCGAGCACAGCAGGAACGCCATGATGATACCGGTCAAACCGATCAGGAAGTGCATCGCATAGACACCCTTAAGGTTGCCCTGGCCGGAGAAGACATCAGCGCGGTCAACCAGAATCGGCAGGGCGGCGTTGAGGATGTTCTTGATGGCAAGGCACAGCGTGGCGATGGGCATAGCGAGCGCGATGGCTGCCTCGGTGCTCTGGCCCAACTGGATAGCGAAGGCGCAGGCGAGCACGCCGCCGATCGTCTCATCAGGCGGCACGTAGGCGCCGATGGAGATCGAGCCCATGAACAGAAGCTCCAGGCTGGCGCCGATCGCGAGGCCGGACTGCAGGTCCCCCAGCACCAGGCCCACGAGCGGGCACAGGACGATGGGGCGGAACGCATAGAGCGTACCGAGCTGGAAGTCGAACTTACCAAATGCGGCGATAAGTCCGATGAGGATTGCTTGGGTAAGCATATATCCCCCTTTCCTAATAGGACACTACGAAGAGCTCAGACTCTTCGAAATTGAACGCCTAGAGCACGCTTGCGCAGTCAACCTTGGGGTCATCGGCCAGAGGACGGATCTCGACCTCGACGCCGTTGTTCAGCATCTCACGCACATCGGCCTCCTCGGCTGCAGTCAGGAAGATCTGACGAGAGACCTGACGAGCATCGGGGCGCTTCTCGTCCTTGGGCTTGGTGTTGCCCAGGTTGACCGACTTGATCTGCGGGCAGCCTTCAACAAGCTGCTTTGCCTCAGCGATGGTGGCGACACAGATAATCATCTTGTATTTGTCAGTCACACCCGAGTTAATGGCCTCGATGGCATTCGCCATATCCTTGATGACGAGCTTGCAGCCGGCAGGCTTGCCCATCTTGAGCGTCGTCTTCCACACCGGGTCGTTGGCGACCTTATCGCCCACGCAGAAGATGCAGTTGGAGCCAAGGCCCTGGACCCAAGAGACCGCGACCTGGCCATGAAGCAGGCGATGGTCGACGCGAAGTAGCTGAATCATAATGTGACCCCCCAAAGGTCTTGTGCCGTCTTACGGCGTGTCAGTAGGTGCTGCGGATTAGAACTCTTCTTCCTCTTCGTCATCGACCAAAAGATCGTTGACAAACTTCACGCGCGTATCGTCCGCAGCGACGATGGCGCGAATCGTCTCCTCAACCGGCGCCGACTCGTCAGAGAACAGCAGCTGGATAAGCAGAGGAAGGTTCATGTTGGTAACGAGGTACGTGCGGGGACGCGTCTGGACGATCTTGGTGAACTCGTTGTTGACGCTGCCGCCAAAGAGGTCGGTGCAGACAACGACATCATCGTCGGCAGCCATGCCTGCCAGCAGTTTTTGGGCCTCCTCGGCCACGTCCATGCGGTCATCGACGAACATCGAAAGATCATGGACGTTGTCGCGAGCGCCCGAGAGCAGCTCGACACTCTCCTTGATGCCGGTAGCGAAGTGCGCATGGCTGGCGATGATGTACTGCCTCATTCTGTGTTCCTCTCAATAGCCCGGCGCGTTCCCGCACCCGTTTTCTTTAGTAGTCGAACTGGTGATAGTAGCGACGATACTTGAGGTTGTGCTTGGTGACCGTCTCGTAGTAGCGAGCCAGGCGGTCGGTAACGAGCACCGTCAGAATCCACGGAGACACGATGACGCGGAACTCGTCGTCAAGGCCGGGGATCGCGAACTCGGCGGTGTCGATGATGTTGAT
>CAKXKM010000088.1 GCA_934876235.1 Collinsella sp. AF02-46-1
AAGCCCCATCGCGCCGAGAGTACTGCGGGGCCAGCCCGTGGGAGGCCAGGGCGCCGCTGACCGGTGACGGCACCGAGCCGTCGGATGACTTGAAGAAGGGGGAGGCCTCGCGGCCTCCCCCTTTTTTGCGTTTACGGGTTTTGTCTCACATAGTAGCTGTGTTTTATAACCCTCGTTTGTCGCATCTTCTGTGAACGGGCTACAATAACTTAGTCTGTGCGATATGGAGGTGAACATGGCTGAAGCTGGTATCGGCGTTGATATCGTCGAGATTTCCCGCATGAAATCAATTCTTGAAAAGACGCCGTCGTTTGCTCGGCGTGTGTTTACCGAAGAAGAGCGTGCGTATTGCGATGCATCATCGCGTCCCGCTGCTCACTATGCGAGCCGCTTTGCTTCGCGCGAGGCGGTGCTTAAAGCTCTCGGCACGGGTTTTAGTCAAGGCGTGGGTCGCAAGGATGTTTCGGTAACGCGTGATAAACTCGGCAAACCGAAGGCGCTGCTTTCGGGCCGTGCTCTCGAGATCGCTCAAGAACTGGGTGTTGTTGAGGTCGCTCTTTCCATTACGCTTACGGGAGACTTGGCCGTTGCGAATGCCATCGCGATTACCGAAGATGCTCGGCCTAAGCCAAAAGATGAAAAGGTGAGCAACAAGAAACGCGTTGCGCAGACATTTAAAGAGGCTCGCTCTGTTTTAGATGAGCTTGAACAGCTGCAGAATTCAGCATTGACGGAGCACCTGGGCGATGCTTCGCAAGATACGCTAGGAGCATAGATGAAACCGGTTTTGAGTACCGAAGAAGTCGTTCGTCTCGAGGATATCATCGAACGCGAAGGGACTTCGAAGGCCGAGCTTATGGAGCTAGCGGGTGAGTTTGCCGCCAACGAGGTCTTGAAGCTCAATCCCGATCGGGTTCTCGTTCTGGTCGGTTTTGGTAATAATGGCGGCGACGGTTGGGTTGCCGCCGATATCCTGAGCCACAAGGGTGTGGACGTGGATATCGTTTCTCCGGTTGAGCCGGATGAGATTCCTGCTGCTCTGGCACGTCATGTTGCTCGTCGAACTGCCGGCCGCGATGTGCACGTTTGCGTCGGTCCCTCGCGTGACGAACTCGAGGTTTTGATCGATAAGGCCGATGTTGTTGTCGATGCCATTTTTGGTACCGGTTTCCACGGGAATCTGCGTGCGCCGTTCTCCATTTGGATTCCTACGGTCAATGAATGCGCCGTTTGTGTCGTATCCATTGATGTCCCCTCGGGCCTGAATGCCGAGACGGGCGTTGTTGATGACGACTGCATTCGTGCCGAGCGCACGGTGACGATGATTGCGCCCAAGATTGGTCTGTATAGCGCTGATGGTCCTGAGTATGCCGGCGATTTGATCTGCGGCAATCTTTACGACCGTCTTGACGAGGTCATCGATGATGTCGACCACGCCGCCGAGATTGTCGAGCCCGGTGACTTAGTTGATTACTTTGCTCCGCTACCATCGAATATCGATAAGTATTCCCGTGGCTCCGTGCTTATTGTCGCCGGATCAGCGCAATATCCTGGTGCTGCCATTATGGCGGCCAAGTCTGCAGCTCGCGCGGGTGCTGGTTACGTGGCAGTCGCGGCTCCTGACGCCTGCGCCAATCTCATTCGCATGGCACTTCCTTCGATTCCGGTCTTTGCTATTCCGTCTGATTCCCGCGGCTCCTTTGGCGCCGCTGCGCGCATGACGGTGTGCGAGATCGCAAAGAAGTACAGCTGCGTGCTGTGCGGTCCCGGTATGACGACGTCTGCCGGCGCTATGCAGGTGGTTTCGGGCTTGCTCGAGCTTGATGTACCGCTAATTTTGGACGCCGATGCACTCAACTGCCTTGCTAAGATTGCCATTGACGGTATTGATAGTAACCCCGAGATGTATCGTCGCGAGCAGCCGTTGGTTATGACACCGCACTATCGTGAGCTTTCGCGTCTGGTTGCCGGTGACGAGGTGAACGACCTTGGTACCGCGATTGCGGCCGCGCAGAAGGTTGTCTGGGCTGCAGGCTCCGACAATCTGGTGGTCATTGCCAAGGGGCCGACGACGGCTATCTGTGGCGTTGAGCGTGTGCTGCTGCCGCTCTCGGGTCCGGCTTCTCTGGCAACTGCCGGTTCGGGTGATGTTCTCGCGGGTATTTTGGCCGGCACGCTTGCCACCATGCGCGACGAGATGGATCGTTGGGAGTTGCTGTATTCGTACGCCGTCGCACTTCACAGCTACGCCGGTTTTGCCGCGGCGACGGAGTATGGTGAGAAGAGCGTCATCGCGACCGATCTTATCGACTTGATCGGTCCTGCCATGGAGCTGGCGGCAAAGGATGCGCTCGAAGATCTGGGAATCATGGACGAAGGGTCGGATGACTAATCATGAATAAAGCCGATTTGACGCGCTGGTCCTGGGTCGAGATCGACCGCGGGGCGCTCCGTCGCAACACGAGGGCCTATAAGAACTTGCTGAATCCGCGTCAGCGCCTGTGCTGCGTGGTCAAGGCCGATGCTTATGGTCATGGAGCTGTTGAGTGCGCCAAGATCATGTATTCGGCCGGTGCCGACATGTTTGCCGTGGCGACGGTTAACGAGGGCGTTGAGCTCCGACAGGGCGGGATTACGAAACCCGTCCTCATCCTAAGCGAGCCGCCTATCGAGGCTATTCCGACGTTGCTCGAGTTTGATATCATGCCCTCGGTCTATACGTCTGACTTTGCTCTTGCGTATGGCGAATGTGCCGTCGCGGCGGGCAAGGTGGGCAAGTATCATCTCGCCATCGAGACGGGCATGAACCGCATTGGCGTACATTACACGCAGGTGCTCGACTTTGTCCGCGGTATTAATTTCCATCGCGGTATTCAGTGCGACGGCGTATTTACTCACTTCGCCACGGCCGATGAACCTTCGGGCTGGGACTACAAACTGCAGTGTCAGCGCTTTACCGAGGCCGTTCAGGCCATTAAGGATGCGGGCTTTGAGTGCGGTATCGTGCACTGCGCCAACACGCCGTCCTCGATGCTCGACCCCTCGATGCATTTTGATATGATTCGCGCCGGCGTCGGCTTGTATGGCATGCAGCCGTGCGAGCTGAGTGGCCGCGTGATGCAGCTTGATCCCGTTATGAGCGTCCATGCGCGCGTGACGCGCGTGGCACACCCTGCGATGGGCGAGGGCGTGGGCTACGGTTTTACCTACCGCGTACCGCGTACGCGCGTTCAGATCTGCACGCTGCCGATCGGTTATGCCGATGGCCTATCGCGTACGCTTTCCAATCGTATGGATGTGCTGTATCGCGGCGAGCGCGTGCATCAGGTTGGCAATATCTGCATGGACCAGTTTATGGTCGCCATTCAGTCCAACCCGGCACACGAGATTCCCGAGGCCGAGTATGGTGACGAGATGATCATTGTCGGCCGCGATGGCGACGCCGAGATCACTATGGACGAGATGGCCCGACTGCGCGGAACGATTAACTACGAGGTCGCCTGCGGCTTTGGCATGCGTCTCGACAAGGTCTACGTGTAGGAGCCGCTATGGGCGTCATGCACATCCCCGGCCATAGCCATCAGGCGCCGCGTGAGGTCGCACTCGAGGAGATCGAGGCCGTTCTGGGCGATTGTCACCTTTGCCAGCTTTACCAGTCGCGCCACAATATCGTGTTTGGCGTGGGAAGCCCCAGCGCCCGCGTGATGTTTATTGGCGAGGCGCCGGGCCGCAATGAGGATTTGCAGGGCGAGCCCTTTGTGGGGGCGGCAGGCGAGGACCTCAACGGCATTTTGTCGCTGGCGGGGCTCAAACGCGAAGACGTCTACATTGCCAACGTGCTTAAGTGCCGCCCGCCGGGAAACCGCAATCCGCGTCCCGAGGAAGTGCTGGCTTGTTCGCCGTTTTTGCGTGAGCAGATTCGAAGCATCTGGCCCGATATTATCGTGACACTCGGCAACCCCGCGACGCACTTTGTGCTTAAGACCGAGATTGGCATTACTAAGCTGCGCGGCAGGTTCCACCAGATGGGGCATTTTGTAGTAATGCCCACTTTCCATCCGGCAGCAGCGCTGCGCAATCCGGCATGGCAGGAGCTGCTGGAGGAAGACTTTAAGATGCTGGGCGACTATCTGGAGCGACATCCCGCGCCAGAGGACGCCTCGGAATAATAAGGAGCGTATATGTCCCTGGAGCGCCTGGGGGTAGGCACTTACAAAACGGCTAGTGCTGCCGATACGGAGTACTTTGGCGAGCTAATTGCACCGTGCCTTGAGGACGGCGATGTGCTCATCCTGACCGGTGGCCTGGGAGTGGGCAAAACTCACTTTACCAAGGGCGTCTCGCGCGGGCTGGGCGATGGGCATATGGTTACGAGCCCTACGTTTGCGCTCATGGCCGTTCACGATCAAGGTCGTATTCCGCTGTTTCACTTTGATCTATACCGCCTGGAGCATGCCTACGAGCTCGAGGATACGGGCATTTTCGATGTGCTGGGCTATGAGGGTGCTTGCCTGCTGGAATGGGGCGAACAATTCCAGGACGAGCTGACGGATGAGTATCTTTCGGTGACGCTCAAGCGTGATGAGGGCGACAGCGATGTGCGAACGATAACGCTCGAGGCGCACGGTGACCGCGCAATGGAGCTTTCCCATTTGATTGATAAGGCTGTACAAGATGAGCTTGCATAACGACAACGCGCTGGTGGTGGCGCTCGATACCTCGACCGACATGCTTGCCTGCGCGGCAAGCTGGATTGATGGGCAGACGGGCGAGACGAAGCTCGCGAGTGGCGACCACATGTGTCGCCGTCACGCCAACGTTGAGCTCGTGAATACCGTTGATGGCGTGCTGGCTCAAGCCGGTCTGAATCGCAGCGATGTTGGTTGCTACGTGGTCGGCCGCGGCCCGGGGTCGTTTACGGGCGTGCGCATCGGCATCTCCACTGCCAAGGGCCTCGCATGTGGTGCCAATGTTCCGCTGCTGGGCGTGTCGACGCTTGACGCTTGCGCTTGGACGGCGTGGAAGGCTGGCGTGCGTGGCAAGCTTGGTATCTTGGCCGATGCTATGCGCGGTGAGGTATATCCGGCGCTGTATATGCTGGTCGATGAGGGTCCCGAGCGTCAATTTGAGCGCGAACACGTGGTCAAGGCCGCCGTGGCGCTCGATGAGTGGCGCCAAGCAGCGGACTGGGACCAGGTTCAGCTGACCGGTGACGGTCTTGTGCGCTATGGCAAGCTGCTGGGTGAGGACGAGACCGCCCGCTGCGTGGAGCGCGACCTGTGGTGGCCTTCGGGCGAGGGCTTGCTGCTCGCGCACGCTGCGGGCGACGGCGATCCGGCCCGCGTCCTGCCGATTTACACGCGCCTTTCGGATGCCGAGGAAAACGAGCGCAAGCGTCTTGGTCTTGCCGAGAGTGCGCACAGCGAAATTACGGGCGTTGCCGATGAGCTCGCCGGTCGTCATCTGCAGTTCCGTCCCATGGGCGCGGCGGATGCCGAGGGCGCGAGCGCGCTGGAGGCCGCCTGCTTTGAAGGTGCCGGACACGAGGCGTGGACGCCGGGCATGTTCCTGTCCGAACTGGGCGAGGACGTCGCTGCGCCGCGTAGTTGGTGGGTGGCACACGACGACGGCAAGCTGCTGGGCCTTGCCGGCGGTATGGTCGTGGACGGTGATGTGCAGATTCTGGATGTCGCCGTCGACCCGGCACATCGCCGTGAGGGCATTGCCCGCAAGCTGCTGTCGCACGTGAGCTATGATGCCCAGATGCTCGGCTGCACTACGGCTTCGCTCGAGGTCGAGGACGGTAACGAGGGAGCGATCGCGCTTTATAACGCTCTGGGCTTTACCGAGGCTGGCCGTCGTCGTGGCTATTACGGTGCCGGCAAGGACGCCATCGTCATGACGGCCCCACTTCCCCTCGTGCTTCCGGTCGATAACGCCTCGCCCGAGCCGACGGCAGCCGAGCAACGCGCATGGCCCCTGTCTGCGCCCAAGCGCTCTGCCGAGGAACGTGTCGAGATTGAGCATCGCCGCCTAGTGCTCGCTATCGAGAGCTCCTGCGACGAGACGGCGGTGGCGATTATCGATGCAGATGGCAATATGCTGGCCAACCAGGTGTCGACACAGATTGATTTTCACGCCCGCTTTGGCGGCGTGGTGCCCGAGATCGCCTCGCGCAAACACGTTGAGGTGATTGTGAGCGTCGTGGATGCGGCGCTCGAGGATGCCGCAGCATCGCTTGGTCTTGAGGGTGGAGCCATTGCGCCGAGCGAACTCGCCGCTGTTGGCGTGACGCAGGGTCCGGGCCTGGTGGGTGCTCTGGTAGTGGGCGTCGCCTTCGCCAAGGGCTTTGCGTATGCTGCCGGCAAACCGCTGGTGTGCGTCAATCATCTGGAGGGCCACCTGTTTGCCAACCTGTTGGCGCAGCCCGACCTCAAGCCCCCGTTTATCTTTACGCTCGTTTCGGGCGGGCACACCATGCTCGTGCACGTAAAGGCATGGGGCGACTATGAAGTGCTTGGCGAGACGCTCGACGACGCCGTGGGCGAAGCCTTCGACAAGGTGGCAAAGGCACTGGGTCTTGGCTATCCCGGAGGCCCTATCATCTCCAAGCTTGCCGAGACGGGCAACCCCAAGGCGATCGATTTCCCCCGTGCGCTTAACAGCAGGGGGGACTATCGCTTCTCGCTTTCGGGCCTCAAGACGGCGGTGACGCTCTACATCGAGCAGGAGACCAAGGCCGGGCGCACGATTCACCTGCCCGACCTAGCGGCCTCGTTTGAGGCGGCGGTCTTTGACGTGCAGTACAAGAAGGCCAAAAACGCCCTGCACGCCACCGGGTGCAAGGAGTATTGCATCGGCGGTGGTGTCTCGGCTAATCCGCATCTGCGCGAGATGATGATCAAGAAGCTCGGGCGTCAGGGGATCCGCGTAACGGTGCCACCGCTTTCGGCGTGCACCGACAACGCCGCCATGATCGCAGAGGTTGCCCGCCGTAAATTCGACCGAGGAGAAATCTCGCCGTTCGACGTCGACGCCGATCCAAACATGACGCTGTAGCTGGTACGGCGCGGTCCCCGGACGGAGGGGCCGGATATAAGGTTTCCTGCTCTACAGTCCTGCGCAAGACGAAGGC
>CAKXKM010000089.1:0-6173 GCA_934876235.1 Collinsella sp. AF02-46-1
GTTTAAGAGGCGGCGGTGCTGTTGTTTGAATTTTTGCAGTTAAAGAGGTCCGTTTCCCTAGGTGGGGAAACGGACCTCTTTTTGTCTCTGGGCTTGTGGATTGGCGAAGACAATAACCGCTGGCAGCTATTTTGAGTTCTTGATGCGGCGTGTGGCAGTGGCGGTTATTCCGAGGCCTGCGGCGGCGATTGCTGCGAGTGCGATTGCGCTCGGCGCTGCGTCTCCCGTGTTCGCGAGCTTGCCGGCGGTCGTATCTGCTTGCTTGCCGCTGCTCGAGTTCGCTTGCTTGGTGGAGCTTGGTAGGGCGTCTTTGCCGGTTGCAGGTGAGGCAACGGGCGGTGTCGCCTCGGCGGGTTGCGTTGAGCCGGAGGGAGGCACTGTCTCGGCGGGTTTCGTTATCTCGGGCGAGGTGGCCTTGTCTGCTGCGGCCTTTGCCTCTTCGTATGCTTTGCAGGCGTCGTCATAGGCCGCTTGCGCCTTTTCCAAATCGCTAAGGAGCGCATTTCGCTTGGCTATGTCCTCGTCGATGTGGGCTTTAGCTTCCTTTGCCTCACTTTCGAAATACTGAACCTGTTTTCCTGGCTTTCGAGCCGGCGTTGGTAGCGGTGAAGATCATCTTCACAAGATTCTTCTCGCCTTTCTGCCGCCATGATCTCACTGCGCAGCTGCTTAATATGCTCCTTAATAGCTGTGCTGGGCGCCTCGTCGCCGAGCTCCTTGAGTACCTTATCTAATTCTGCCTGAAGGCCGCTTGTCCGGTTGTGGGCCTCATCGTATTTGGCTTGGGCTGCATCGACGTTCGCTTGCATGGCGGGAAGGGGTTCCCTCCGTTTGGCGGCTTCCGTCACCACCATGTCGTGGATCTCTTGAAAAGCGGCAATGTCATCATCGATTACCGCAAGTTTCTCAGGACTTGCGGCGTCTTTTGCGGCCTCGAGGTTTTTGAGCGCTTCCTGCATGGCTGCATACGCTTTTTCTTTTGCGGCGGCCGCATCTTCCGACTGCAAGGCAGCTGCACCGGTGGGGGAACTGGTTTCCGCCGCGATCGCCGTTGCGGGGGCGATTCCCGCGACGAGTGCCGCGGAAAGGGCGATGCCCAAGGTTGCTCGTCTTGCTCTTCTTGCGAGAATGTCGTTCATCTCGGCACCTCATTTCAAGGGTCGGCGGCTCGGCTGGTAGCACTACTGTAAGTATACCAAGCGATTGGCGCGCCGCTGACCGGGCATGCGCACCCCTCCGCTTCTCTGGAAACCGAATCCCATTAGAAATGACGAGTTGTTTACGCTTCTTTTGGGCTCACCGTACTATCATGATTCGAATTGAGTGTGAATGATGATAGGGAGCGCCTTTTTATGATTGAGCTGCTCAGGCGTTTTGGTGGTAAGTTTTGCCGATATATGGTGATTGGCCCTGCGTGCAAGTTGATCGAAGTGATCTTTGACCTGCTGACGCCGCTGGTGATTGCCCAGATGATCGATAAGGGCATTGGCTCGCACGACGTGAATGCCGTTATCCACTACGGCATGGTACTTGGCGCCATGGCCGTGATCGGCATCTCGTTTACGCTCGTCTGCCAAAAGATGGCGGCGCTCACCTCGCAGGGCATGGGTACCGATATCCGCGGCGCGCTCTACGAGCACATCAACAGGCTGAGCTATGCTGAGCTCGATCGCTTTGGCACGCCGTCGCTCATCACGCGCATCACCAACGACGTCAACCAGGTGCAGCTTGCTGTGGCGCTGGGCGTGCGCATGCTTATCCGTTGGCCCTTCCTGGCCGTGGGTTCCATGGTTGCGGCCCTTGCCATCGACCTTAAGCTCGGCATTATCTTTTTGATCTGCACGCCCGCCATCGGCTTGGTGTTTTGGTTTGTCATGGCACGCTGCATTCCGTATTACAGGCAGCTGCAGGCAAAGCTCGACCGCATCGCGCTTATCTGCCGCGAAGACCTTTCAGGCGCTCGCGTGGTTCGCGCCTTCGTGCGCGAGGACCACGAGCGCGAGCGCTTTGCCCAAGCTGCCGATGACCAGGCCAATACTGCCATCGCGGTGGGTAAGCTCTCGTCGATCCTTAATCCCGTCACGTTTTTGGTGATGAACCTGGGCGTGTGCGCCATCCTGTGGGTGGGTGGCATCCAGGTCAACGTGGGTGAGCTCACGCAGGGTCAGGTCATGGCGTTTGTGAACTACATGACGCAGACCCTGACCTCCATCGTGTACGTCGCCAACCTGGTTGTGGTCTTTACCAAGGCGAGCGCCAGTGCGTCGCGTATCAACGAGGTGCTCAATTGCGTGCCGAGCATCACCGACGAGGGCAACCAGCCGGTCGCGCTGCCCAAGCCGGGCAATGCCGCCCCAGTTCCCGCGCTGAGCTTTGACCATGCGAGCTTCTCCTTTGGCGCGGGCGCGGCAAATGCCGTCAACGATGTGACCCTGGAACTCCCACTGGGCAAGACGCTCGGCATTATCGGCGGCACGGGCAGCGGCAAGTCCACACTCGCCTCGCTTATCTCGCGCCTGTACGATGCGAGCACCGGCAGCGTGAGCGTGATGGGCTCCGACGTGCGTGCCTGGCCGCTCGATCAGCTGCGCCATGTGGTCGCGGCCGTCCCGCAACGCGCGTCGCTGGTGAGCGGCACGATCCGCAGCAACCTGACCTGGCGTGACGAGTCGGCGACCGACGAGGAGCTCTGGGCGGCACTCGACATGGCGCAGGCGAGCGAGTTCGTGCGCAACAAGCCGCAGGGGCTCGACGCCGCGGTCGAGGCGGGCGGCAAGAACTTTAGCGGTGGCCAGCGCCAGCGCCTGACTATTGCGCGTGCCCTGGTGGGCTCGCCGCAGGTCCTGATCATGGACGACTCCGCCTCGGCGCTCGATTTTAAGACCGATGCGGCGCTTCGTCACGCCATTCGCGAGCGCAGCATGCGCGGCGCTGCCGAGGGCGGTCTGCCGCTGACTACGGTCATTGTGAGCCAGCGCGTTTCGACCGTGCGCGACGCCGACATGATCTGCGTGCTCGACCACGGCTCGGTCGCGGGCCTGGGCACGCACGATGAGCTCTACGCGACCTGCCAGCTCTATCGCGAGATTTGCCAGTCGCAGCTGCGCCGCGAGGAGCTCGAGGGCCAGCAGGGGAGCGCGACGTCCACGTCCACCCCAGGCGCCGCGTGCGCCCTGGCATCCACTTGCGCAAAGGAGGGCTGCTAAATGAATCCGTACACTTCTTCCGGCTCGGTCGCCACGATGACGGCCAACGTGTCCGGCAACGATAACCTCAACGACTTGGGTGATGGCCCGCATCAGCCCGGCGACCCCGAGCGCTACCCCGTGAGCGTGGTGACTCGCCGCCTACTGGGCTACGTCCGTCCGCACCGCGTCTCGTTTGCGGCGTCGTTTGTGAGCGCCGCCATCTCGGTGATCTTGCAGCTCTACACGCCCATCCTTATTGGCGAGGGCATCGACTTCATCGTCGCGGCGGGTCAGGTGGACTTCGACGCCTTGCTGCCGCTTGTTACCAAACTCGCCCTCGTCGTGGTGGGGGCCGCGGCCTTCCAGTGGCTGCAAGGCTATTGCGTCAACCGCCTGTCCTACGAGACGGTGCGCGACATGCGCGTGGAGGCAAGCGACAAGCTCAGCCGTATGCCGCTCAGCTTTATCGACGGCCATGCCCACGGCGACCTCATGAGCCGTGTGGTCAACGACGTCGATCAGGTGGGTGACGGCCTGCTGCAGGGCTTTACGCAGCTCTTTACCGGCGTTATCACCATCGTTGGCACGCTCGCATTTATGCTCTCCATCAGCCTGACCATGACGCTTGTGGTGGTGCTCGTCACGCCACTTTCCATCTTTGCGGCCGGTGCCATCGCCAAGCTTTCCAATAAGAGCTTCACTGCTCAACAGTGCATCCAGGGCCAACTCGGCGGTCATATCGAGGAGTATGTGGGTGAGCAAAAGCTCGTGGACGCCTTCGCCTACGGCCCGCACGCTCAACAGCGCTTCGATGTCCTCAACGCCGAGCTCTATACGGCGGGCGAGCGCGCGCAGTTTATGGGTTCGCTTTCCAACCCCGGAACGCGCTTTATCAATAACATCATCTACGCCGTGGTCGCCGTGATCGGCTGCGCGGGCGTGATCACAGGCGTGCCCGCGGCGCTCACGGTGGGCGGCGTGCAGATCTTCCTGTCCTACGCCAACCAGTACACTAAGCCGTTCAACGAGGTCACCAACGTCATTACGCAGATCCAGACGGCGTATGCCTCGGCGCGCCGCATGTTCGCGCTGCTCGATGCACGCGAGCAGGAGCCCGACGCGGCGGATGCCGTGGAGCTTGTCGCCCCGCAGGGCGAGGTGACCTTTGAACACGTGGACTTTAGCTATATGCCCGATCGCAAACTGTTGCAGGATATCTGCATCGACGCCAAGCCCGGTATGCGCATTGCCCTCGTCGGTCCCACGGGCTGTGGCAAGACGACGCTCATCAACCTGCTGCTACGCTTTTACGATATCGATGCTGGGCGCATCGCGGTCGATGGTCGCTCCTCGCGTGACTACACGCGTGCGAGCCTGCGCCGCGCCTTTGGCATGGTGCTGCAGGACACCTGGCTGTTTGAGGGCACGGTGGCCGAAAACATTGCCTACGGTTGCCCCGATGCCACGCGCGAGCAGATTGTCGAGGCCGCCAAGCGCGCTCATGCGCATAAGTTTATCGTGCAGCTGCCAGGCGGTTACGATACGGTGATCGGCGAGGGCGGCGGCACGTTTAGCCAGGGTCAAAAACAGCTGCTGTGCATCGCGCGCGTCATGCTCACCGATCCGGCGATTCTGCTGCTGGACGAGGCAACGTCGAGCATCGATACGCGTACCGAGCTGCAGGTGCAGGCGGCATTCGACGAGCTCATGGCTGGCCGCACGAGCTTTGTCGTGGCACACCGCCTGTCGACGATTCGCAACGCCGATTGCATCCTGGTCATGCGCGATGGCGAGATTATCGAGCGCGGCACGCACGACGAGCTGCTGGCGGCAGGCGGCTTTTACGCCGAGCTCTACCGCAGCCAATTCGCCCAGTAAGCACGGCCGTGGGGCAAATGAAGCAATCGGCAGACGGTGGTTTACATCTGCCACGTTAGTACTAAGATATTCATCTAATAAATTGCATTAGTGGCTTTAGTTTTGGGGGAAACGAGGCAACGTGACTATGACGTGCTCTTTGGTGGTCAACAGCAGGAGCGGTAATACCAGGATGGTTTCGGGCGCGATCAAGCGCGCTCTGCAGGCTGCCGGTGTTGAGTTTGTCCATGCCGCGGCGTTGAGCGACGATGCGGATGCAGATCAGGTTGCGCTCGAGGCGCAGGGCGCCTGCACGGCCGACACGGTGCTCGTCGGTTTTTGGTGCGACAAGGGCGCATGCACGCCTTCGGTCGCGGCGTTGCTCTCCGCCTTGCACGGCAAGCGCGTCTTTCTGTTTGGTACCTGCGGTTTTGGTGCCAGTCAGAGATATTACCAGCAGATTATCGATCGTGTGACCTCCAATTTGGCCGATGATGCCGAGCTGGTGGGCTGGGCAATGTGCCAGGGCAAGATGGGCCCCGCGGTCAAACAGCGCTACGAGGCCATGCTCGAGCAAGATCCCGATAACGCCCGCGCTAAGTTGCTGCTCGACAACTGGGTTGCCGCAAAGGATCATCCCACCAAGGATGATCTGGACCATATGGCGGCAGCGGCCAAGAAGGCCGTGCTGGGCGAGTAGCTTCGCCGTTCGCGGTCCTTCGTGCAAAACAATACAAATGTGAAAGCCTCGAAGTTCTCGAGGCTTTTTTCTTGACAGGGGACCGCGCCGTGGCAAGCGTTTGGGGTGACATTTTCCATCACCCCGATGACGAGGTCGTCCTGGACAACACGCTCGCATGCGCTCGCTGGATGTAGTCAGAGCGGGACGGGCTTTCCGGATGGATGGGGTTTCGGAAACCGTGTCCCGGAATTTGGCTTTGGAATGGGATGCAGTTTCCGGTGGAGGGGCTTGGCGGAAAGTGCGACCCGGAATTTGCAATCGGAGTGGGATGAAGTTTCCCAACGGGGCTACAAGCGGAAACCGCATCCCACTCCGGACGTGAATTCTGGGACACAGTTTCCGCGACTCGCATGACAGGCCACGCTTCTACCATGAGGCGAGCGCAG
>CAKXKM010000089.1:6212-6950 GCA_934876235.1 Collinsella sp. AF02-46-1
CATGGGGGCCCACTTATTGGGCCCCCGGTCTGGCGCTGGACTTTTGGCGCAGCAGCCCTTTCCCGTCCCCCCGCCTGCCGCCGATTCGGGTCCCCGACCCCGTTACTTGATCCCCGCTACTTAATCTTGGTTGTACCCGGTGTCAGGTTGGGGTCGGTCTCGTTGGCCTCGGTCTGGAAGTGCTCGGTGTAGACGTTCTTGCCGTCGCGGAACATTTCGTAGTACTGCATCTTGGCGTAATCCTCACGCGCCTTGGTGGCGGCTGCGGCTGCGGCGTCGTCACCGGTGACGTTGGAGGAGAGCGCCCAGCGCAGGCTGGCGTCCTCGTAGCCCACGGAGTTGATGGCGGGCAGCGACTCGCGCAGCGTCATGTGCGCTTTCTGGTAGTCGGTCAGCGGTGCGCCGATCAGTTGCATCAGCTGGGTGGACAGGTAGTTGGTGGACAGGTCGTCGACCTCGCTCGTCTGGTCACAACCGGCAACGTCGTAGTTAGCCCAAATGATGTAGTCGGTCTGCCACAAGCGCTCCTGGTGGGTGGCGTCGTCCTCGCCGGTAAACCACTTATCGTTGAACTTGGACGGGAAGAACGGCTGGTGGTCGCCCCAGAACACCACGACCACCTTGCGGTCGAGCTTGCTCAGGGCGTTGAGGAAGTAACGCAGCGCTTGGTCGGACTGCTCGATGCACGAGACATACTCGTCAACATCGGAGAGCGTGCCGTCCTCGACGGTCTTAGCG
>CAKXKM010000090.1 GCA_934876235.1 Collinsella sp. AF02-46-1
GCCTTTCAACTTCGGCGGCATGACCAGAAGGTCAATGCCGCCTCGTTTCAAGGCACCTTGCTCGCTCTGGCGGGTTTTCGCTGTCGCTACCAAAACATCGGCGTTGCCGTGGTAGTCATTGGGGACAGACATAAATGAGTAGTCATTGGGGACGTTCTTAAATGACTACTCAGGATGAGTGTCCAAAAATCCGCGCTCGTTCGATTGGCGCATGTCTACGCAGCGTAGGTTGTCGAGCCTGGCCTTCAAATGGATACTGACTGTCGAACCGGTTCACTCCATTTCTTCAATTTGATTGGACAGCCCATGAACCAGACACGGCAAACCAATGCTTCCCATACTTTTTTGGCAGCGCATGCCATCAAGCAACTGCGCGAAGAGCGCGGCCTCACCCAGCGCGCCCTGGCGGAAAGCCTTGGCGTGACCGATAAAGCCGTCAGCAAGTGGGAATCCGGCCGCGGCCTTCCCGACATTTCCCTCGTTGAGCCTTTGGCCCAGAGACTCGGCATAAGCGTGGCTGAGCTTTTGGCTGGTGACATTCGGGCCAACGCCAACCGTGCAGGCAATATGCTCAAAGGCGTCTTTTACGTTTGCCCTATCTGCGGAAACGTCGTGCATGCGCTCGGAGAAGGCAGCTTTAGCTGCTGTGGCTCCACGATGTTTCCCCAGGAGGCCGAAGAGCCGGACGCGGACCACGCCTTTTCCATCGAGCGCATCGAGGACGATTGGTACGTCACGCTCGATCATCCCATGACCAAGGATCACTACATTAGCTTTGTGGCATATGCGACTATGGACGGCATCTGCTTTAAGAAGCTCTATCCAGAGCAATCGGTGCAGCCGCGCTTCCATATTACCGGGCGCGGCAGAATATTTCTTTACTGCAACCAACACGGACTCTTTACGTCGCTGACGCCTCGCAAATAACGGCTGTCTATCCGCCCTCCTCATGCGTTCCCAGGGGACCCAAAATGAGCGTGGATAATCTCCCGGTTTTGGCCTGTGTGCAGGCTCAAAGTGGGAGATTATCCACGCTCGTTATCTGAGTGTCCAAAAATCCACGCTCGTCGTTACTTGAGCCCGGGCAGGCGGGTGTAGGGAAACGACCGCTCGAGGAACTCGGAACAGCGGGCGTAATCTTTGGCAAAGTAGCTGCTGTAGAGCGAATCGAGCACGTATTGCACGGCGATGTGGCTGGCGAACTGCGTGATGCGGTGCGTCATACTCTCGTGGTCGCTCACCATGAGATAGGCGGCAAAGCCGGGGTGAATGCGGGCGCAGTACGGTGTGCCGATGACGATGACCGGGACGCGTCGACTGCTGAGGATCGGCAAGATCTCCCTGAGGTTGGGGGCAAGGCCGCTGTAGGAGATGACAATCGCCACATGGTCGGGGCCCGAGGCGAGCGCCGTACGCACCTGCGCCTCGACGCTGCCGTAGCACGTCGCGCTTTTACCGGCGGAAAGCAAGCGATCGCGGAACATTCCCGCTGGATACAGGTTATGCGAGCCCGTGTAGATGTCCACGGTGTCGGCGCGCATGACGAGCTTGGCGGCGTAGTCGAGCTGTGCGGGGTCGAGCAGTTCCTGCGTTTCGGCCAAGGTGGTCTGGTAGAGCCCCTCCATGCGCTCCATTACCTGTGCGGGGGTGGAGGTGGCATCGAAGGGAAAGTTGATGTCCACGTCGCGCCGATTGCCCGCCTCGGTCGCCTGGCGGATGAGCTCGACCTTGAGGTCTTTGAATCCCTCGAGGCCGAGCTTTTTGCAAAAGCGGTGCACGCTCGCGACCGAAACGTTGGCGCACGCGGCAAATTCCTTAATGGAAAGCCCGCGCACATCCTCGCCCATGGCGAGGGCCGTTTGCCCAAGTTGTTGCTCGGTGGGGGTGAGGCTTTTGCCCTGCGTGATCTTTCGCCTGATATCCATATGGCTCCTATGCGTTTGCGTCGCGATAAACCAATCATAACGATAAATAAAACGTTCGGCTTGGCTGGGAGTTTTGGTCCGCCGGTCTATGAACGACGGACCGCTCGACGCCGTGCGGGCTCAACATGGGGGCACTGTCCTTGTTGGGCCGTTTGCGCCCGGGGCGTTACCCGAGCACACGTACGGGCCCCAAGAGGCCGCTGGGCTCGGAGGGCTCGGTCATGCCGAATATGTCGGGGACGGCGTGATCGAGGGTGTTGATGATGTCGATCGTAAGCGCGTGCTCACCGGCCAAAAGCGCGCCGACCTCAAAGCGGTAAGGCGGACAGATACGGGTGCCGAGGGATTTGCCGTCGAGGGCGACGGTTGCGGTCTCAAAGACCTCGCCAAGGTCGATGACGGTGCTGGTGACCGCTTCGCCCAGGACAAAGGAGGCCTGGTAGCGGAATGTGCCGGCCTTGCCGGGGAACTCGGCCGAGGAAAGGTCGTGCAGGTCTGCAAGCTCAACAGGCTCGCCAAAGGCATCGGTGCCAGGGGCAGAGAAGGCAACCGCCCAGGGCCCGTCGATGCATGCGGCTTCGTCTCCAACGGTTGCCGCGCCGGCGGAACCTGTAGCCCCAAGGACCACGATGCAGCTCTCGTAGGGAGCCAACTCGAGCGTGCCGTCAAAGGCGGCGGGCTCGGTGCCGTTGAGCAGGTCGAGGCGCGCGCCTGCAACGGGTGTGCCGTCGGCAAGCGCAACCTGAGTGGAGATACCCTGCTTGGGATGCTCGTTGACGAGCATCAGATAGCTCTCGCCCGCCCGCTCGTAGCGCAGTGCGCGCAGCCAGGGCTGGGGCTCGGCGCAAACCACGGTCTGCATGCCGGTATTGGCAAGTGTGCCTGCGAGCCCGGTGGTCGCCAGGAGTTTGATGCCGGCGAGCGCGGTTGCATCCAGGGAGGCAAAGCCCTCGCGGCCTGCAGTGTCGCCGTCGTAGCGCTTGTTCGGCAACTTATCCAGCGCGTACACGGCAACGCCCGCGGCTGCGGCGCGCGCGGCAAAGTCGAGCACGGCTCCGCCGACAAACTCGGCTCCGGGCATCACCAGGCAGCGGTATGCCTGGCCGTTCACGCTAAAGCCGCTACCGTCTGCGGCAATTTCAACGGCATAGCGCCCTGCGTCCTCAAATGCCTCTGCTGGCACGATGTCAAAGTCGACCTGCGCGCGCATAAGCTCGGAGGCGGCATGCTGCATAAAGTTCGCCTCGCCTGCCCACTCGGCGTCCGCATGGTAGAGAAGCGCCGCCGGGGTCGTTGCACGCCCGCCGCTCAGCAGACTCGCCGTACGGTTCATGTAGCTCATGAGCTGCCCAAAGTGTGCAAACTGGGGGTTTTGGCCATGCGCATAGAAATGCGGCGGGCAGTCCCAGTCGGGGAAGGCGGCCATGCTAAAGGCATGCGGCACAAACCAATTGACGCCGCGCACCAAAAAATGATCGGCGATCCACTTCATCTCGCGTAGGCCTTCGTGCCATCCAAATGCGCCAAAGACCTCGGCCATGCAGCGCCCCTGCTTTTTGGGGTCGAGGTGTGCTGCCGAGGAGCCCAGCTTGGGCAGCACGTAGTTATAGAACTCGAGGTCCCACACGCCGCGTCCGTAGCTGTGAAGGCCGCGGTCCATGCCGGGTACCAGCTGGTTGATCACGATGTCGACGCCCGCCATGTCCTGACCGCCCACGGCGCGGAAGTAGTGCCCGGCGCCCACGCCCAGGCGCGCGTGGCAGTCCTTGTCCTCGATAACGTGGCCGATGTACTGCACGCCGCGCGCGCGGCACCAGTCTCCGAGCTGGTCGCAGAAGCACTCCTTATAGAGGGTGCTCGCGATGTCCATATAGACGTGGCGTACGTGCGCGCCGGCCGGCTCGCGGTCCCACAGGTGCGGGAGCTCGGCCAGGTAGCGCTCGCCCAGTGCCGCGCGCAGGCGACGCTCAAGCTCGGCCGACCAGGGTAGGGGCGCGGTGGCCTTGCCGATGAGCGTGTCCGAGATGCCATCGGGGCCCGTGGTGCCCTTCTCGTTGGCAAATCCGGGCTCATCGGAGAAAAAGCCCAGGATCGTCTTGCCAAACTCATCGCCCAGATGCTCAAAATGCGGCTCGTAGACAGCATCGATGAGCTGCGCCACCGAGGCGCGGTCGACCATATTGATGTAGTCCTCGTTGTAGGAGGTCTTGCCGCTCGTGAACATCACGCATGCCTGCGTGAGGCCCGCAGGTGCATCGAAGACCAGGCGGCTGGGGTTGCCGTCTGCATCGTCGATTACTCGGTAAGCGACGTCGACGGGGCTGCCGTCCTGCATAAATGTCACGCCGTAGAAGCGCTCCGTTTTGTCGAGCATGTTGGCGAGCGCGATGCTCGCGGCGGACGTGGGGCCCACGATGTCGAACGTGCGGTGCGTGAGCACGATCTTGCGGAGCTCGGGCACGGCCTCCTTGACGGCGCCGTTGGCAAAGCCCGTGGGGAAGTGCGCGTCGTCCAAGATCCAGAGCTTAAGGCCCAGCTGCTTGCACTCGTCAATGACAAAGCGCAAGTCGCGCCACCAGCCCTCGCCGCAAAAATCGGGGTGTGGGCGGCTTTCGAGACAGACCTCGTGGATGTCGGCGCCGGCGATCTTTTCCAGATACTCGGCAATGGTCTTATGGCTCTCGCCCTTCATCCACAAAAACGGAAGCACGTGGTTGTCGTATGTGCCCTCGAGCACCTGCTGATAGTACGCGGTCATGGATCCTCCTTGGCTCGATCGATCTGCTGCATAGCACAGATTATGGACGCGTCGGCGCGTTCTGCTAATATCTGAATCACGACGAACTATGACCAAATCAACGATTGGCAAGCCATGGAGATCGACGAGCTCGAGCGTAGGCTCAGCGAACTGAGCGCCAGTGAGATCGCTTATAAAGACGGCATGGCATTTGATTGGTCGATTATGACCGAGCATGTCGAAATCGACGGATGCCCAGTGCGCAAGATTGGGCAGCCAGGGTTTGCCTATGCCCAGCCCGGCATGCCGCGCGGCCTGACGATAAGGAAAAACTCGCGCTTTAATGCAGTTCCCGAGCACGTGCATGATTACGTGGAGCTGAGCTATGTGTATCGCGGACGCTGCCCGCAGACGGTGGCGGGGGAGAGGCTCGAGCTGGGCCGCAACGAGGTGCTTTTGCTCGACGCCCTCTGCCCGCATGCCGTGGCGGCGCTTGGTGAGGACGACATCATGCTAAGCATGACCGTTTCACGCTCTTTTTTGTGCCGGAGTCTCGAGTCGAGCCTCTCGCGCGAGAGCGCGGTCTCGCGGTTTTTGTTCAACGCGCTCAACAGCGAGACGGACCATCGGGGCCATGTCCGTTTTCATTGCGGCGAGAGCCGTCGGATTCGGCGCTACATGCAGGAGATGCTCTGCGAGCTGTACGACCCGAGCCCCAACGGTCCCGAGATCGTCTTGCGTCTGTTTCAGCTGTTTTTGGCCGAGCTCATGGATTGCTACGAGCGCGAGCTGGTGCGCGGCGCGGCGGACGGCGCAGCGGGGCCCACTGCCCTGGTGACGGGAATGCTTGGCTATATCGATCGCGAATTCGCTGCATGCTCCCTCGAGGGGATGGCGGCGGAGTTTGGCTTGAGCCCTAATTATGCGACGGCGCTCCTCAAGCGGCATGTGGGCAAGACCTTTAGGCAGCTTGTGCAGGAGCGACGCCTGGTACGTGCGGCCGAGCTTCTGCGCGGCGGCGCCACGGCCGGGGCGGCTGCGCATGCGGTGGGCTATGAAAACATGAGCTTCTTCTACCGTAAGTTTCACGACAAGTATGGCTGCACCCCCGCGGCATACCGCCGGTAAGCGCGGGGCGGATTGTCTTCGCTCCTTCGGTGTCAAAAAGTTTCAGCTGCAGCGCTGTTGCAGCGCGCGTCTGCGAAAAGAAGTGTCCAAATCGGCGCCTTCGCCCTGGCCTGGAGCGACTCGGCGGCATACTCGTTTCATCAGCAACACGCATGAGCGAGGAGGCACTTATGGGATTCCCCGAGGGTTTCTATTGGGGTGGCGCTACCGCCGCCAATCAGTTTGAGGGCGCTTGGAACGTGGACGGCCGCGGTCCGTCGGTCGACGACCACTTCTTGGGCGGCAGCTACAAGGAACCGCGCCAGATTACGATCGACATCGACCCCAACCGCTTCTACCCCAATCATGACGGCATCGATTTCTACCATCACTACGAGGAGGACATCGCGCTGTTCGCCGAGATGGGCTTCAACATGTTCCGCATGTCCATCTCTTGGAGCCGCATCTTCCCCAACGGCGACGACGCCGAGCCCAACGAGGCCGGCCTCGCCTTTTACGACCGCGTCTTCGACTGCCTGCGCGCTCACAATATCGAGCCGCTCGTGACCCTGTCGCACTACGAGATGCCCTATCACCTGGTCGAGAAATACAACGGCTGGGCGAGCCGCGAGCTCATCGGCTTCTTTGAGAAGTACTGCCAGACCGTCTTCGACCGCTATCAGGACAAGGTCAAGTTCTGGCTCACCTTCAACGAGATCAACTGCGGCACCCAGGACATGGGCAACCTCTTTGGGACCAGCATGATCCAGGGCTTTGAGGGCCCGGCTTCGGCGGTCCACACCATGCCGCAGGCCCGTATGCAGGCCCTGCATCACCAGTTTGTCGCCAGCGGCCGCGTCGTGCGCTATGCCCACGAGCACTATCCGCAGTTTAAGATGGGCAACATGGACTGCTTCATCCTCTCCTATGCCGCCACGTGCGATCCGGCCGACGTGTTCGCCACGCAGCAGGAGATGAATACCATGAACTGGTACTGCTCCGATGTCCAGTGTAAAGGGGAATATCCGTTTTATGCGAAACGTATCTGGAAAGAAAACGGAGTGAGTCTGCATATGGAGCCGGGTGATCTGGAA
>CAKXKM010000091.1 GCA_934876235.1 Collinsella sp. AF02-46-1
ATTTTGATTCGCGCTTCGCGCTACAAAATAATGCCGCCCCCTGCGGAATGCGTTGGAAAGCAACCTCATTCCGGCCCGAACAGGTCCGTCTACCTGTGCATTTACAAATTCGTAAACTTTTTTCAAAAAAGTGCTTGCACAGCTCTCGAATCATAGGTTATTATCTTCCTCGTTGAACGCGCGGGTCCAACAAAACGAACTGCGAATCAACAACATAGCATGTCGGAGTGGCGGAATTGGCAGACGCGCTAGCTTGAGGTGCTAGTGACCGCTTTTTGGTCATGCGGGTTCAAGTCCCGCCTCCGACACCATCGCATTTGAGAAGCCTCTTCGGAGGCTTTTTTTTACCGATAGACGGTGAGGTTCACGATGGAAACGCTTGAGCGCAACGAGTGGGCAGACGTTGCCCAACTAGTCGAGATCACGAGCGATGCTGTCATCATCTGCGAGCTCGACGGAACCATTCTGCATGTGAATAATCGCTTGCTCGACTTGATGTGCGAGGAACGCGCCGACGTCATCGGTGGAGATGTCAAAGACGTCTTGTACTCGTCCGCTTTTGAACGTGCGACGGAACATCGTCTGCCATTTGAAACTGATGGCTCCGAGAACGAACTGATGCTTAAGCTGAGTGACGGCTCTTTTATCCCCGTCTTGGTTCGCGCGGGCTCCGTAACGCCTCCACGCATCTTTGGGCGCCGCGCGCCACGTGTCCTGGTGGCACTTCATAGTATCGAGGAACAGTATTCTCACGACCGTCAGCTCAAGCGTGCGCTATCGGAGCTTAGAGTGGCGAACAAGCGTCTCTCTGGCACGCTCTCGGTCATTATGAGCACTGTGGGCTCCGATGAGCTGCCTTGTTTGTTAGATACCGTTTTGAACCAACTTGTAGGAACGCTCGATGCTTCGGGTGCCGCTATCTATTTTTCTGAGAGCGGTGGTTTTAAGCTCCGCGGTGTTTCCAAGGAGCTGTACGACAGCTACCTGCCCGAGTTTTTGCCGTATGGCGCTGGCATTCCGACGTATGTGCTCCGCGAGTCGCGCGCCTGTCGCTTGTCGATTCAACAGGACCTTGAGGGTGATAGGGTCGCCTCCGGTATGTTCATGGACCTGGACAATCGCTCTAAGCACCTGTTGCGCGTTCAGGATATGCCTCCGTACCGCAGCGAAATCTGTCTTCCCGTGTTTTACGGTACGCAGATCCTTGGCGTGCTGGAAGTTGGTTGGAAGCGTCCTCAGGCACCGCTCGCCTATGACGTTAACGTACTCGAGGTCATTTGCGATTACCTGTCTATCCAGCTGGTCGGCATGGCATCGAGCCTTCGCTCTCGTCGCACGGCCGAGCTTGGCCGCTCGCTCAATGTCTTACGTGATGAGTTGTTTACCTTTCTAGACGATTCCGCCGCGGCTACCCAGGCGGTATCGTCCGAGATCTGCAATATGCTCAACTGCCATTTTTGCCCTGTTGAGTATGACGCCAGTCTGGACTCCTACGTCGTAGATTTTGAAGGTGGCAGTCGTGTTGCTTTGCCGGACGATCCCGAGAAGCTTTTCTTTTCCACGACGGCGCCAGCGGCACGGCTGGGGGCTGGTCCTGATGGCTTTGAGGCATCTGTTTTGGGCGGCACGAGTGCCGAGGACCTTAAACACGTCCGTATAACTCGTGTTGACGAATCGATGCCTATGGGAGGCTGGCTTAGGGCGCATGGTCTGCCTTGCCAGGGCCTCTACGTCGACACCGGCATCGAGGCGGGGCGCCCGCGCTCTGAGGGTGATGGCAAGCACAGCAACGATGCGATTGTCCCTGCTTCTGTTGCGAAGGGCCCGACGACGCGCACGTTGCTGCTTCGTGATGGTAGTCAAGAGCCGATTGATGACCTTGAATATGACTACTTGGTGCACTTGGCGCATGACTTTGAACTGATCTACGAGGGCGAATCTCAAAAGCGCGAGGAGCGCCATATCGCTCAGACCCTCCAGATTGGCATGAGAAATTCCCTAGGGGATGTTCCGGGTATCGCGACCGATTCGGTATACCTTTCGGCAACGAATTCGGCGTTGGTCGGCGGCGACTTTTATACGCTTGTCCGTCTTCCCGACGATTGCGCCGTAATGATTTTGGGCGATGTATCCGGCAAAGGAATCGAGGCGGCGTCGATGTCGGCGCTCGTCAAGACGGCGCTGACGGCCTATGCCTGGGAGGGTGCTGGGCCTGCCCGCATGGCACGCTCCCTTAACAGCATGCTTATGGGCTTTTCGAGGGCCGAGACGTTCGTGACGGCCTTTATCGCCAAGATTGACCTTAAAGCCGGACGCGCAACGTATTGTTCGGCGGGCCATCCTCCGACCATGGTCATCAGGCCAGAGTCGATGCCGCTGGGTGGCGACGAGGCTCGTGGGGGAGAGGTCGAGCTGCTTGGATGCCAATCGGGGGTAATCGGTGCATTCGAAGGCATGGTGTACGAGACGGGTGCCTTTACGTTCGCCCCCGGCGATATGCTCTTTATGTATACGGATGGAACGATTGAGGCCCGTGACCGCACCGGAGCGTTCTTTGGCGAGCAGCGCTTGCGCGATCTTCTGCTTTCTGTTTCGGCGGAGGGCGTGTCGGGCATTTGCGGCAAGGTCTTGGGCGAGCTTGACCGATTTACCGAATCGGCGCTGGACGATGACATTGCATTGGTGTCCCTTGAGTTTTTGCGGGGCCGGTCCTAAACAGCGACGCTGGGCGCGCCGAATCCGCACGGTTGCGGAAAGGCATGCATCGAACAAGCTCTTTTGGGGAACCATGGTCGTATGAATGAGTGGAATGACATAGCGGTTTTGACGCCACCAGGCGATATCGACATCGCCACGGTGCCTGCGCTGCGTCGGCGGTTGGATGCTTTGATTGGCCGCGGCGTGCGTCGTGTCGTCATCAACTGTCAGGCTGTTAGCTTTATCGATTCGACGGGCTTGGCATTCCTGCTTACGCGCGCTCGTGAGCTCATGAGGCGAGAAGGCCTGCTTTCGCTCGTCAATGCATCAGGTGAAGTTGTTCGCTTTTTGGAGATTGCTCGTCTTGTCGATATCCTTCATGTCGCGGGGCCGGCACGGGAGCCTATTCCCGCCATTCCGGTGGGGGAGCTGCCTCGCTGGAGTAAGAGCGTCGAGGTCCGTCAGGGTATCGAGAATCTTCCATACTACCGACATCGCATCGCCGAACTCCTTGAATCGCTTCCGTTGCGCCGTGACGAGCGCTACGATGTCGCATTGGCGTCGGGGGAGGCACTGGGTAATGCCTATGACCATGCGGGCGGTATCGGGTGCGTCCTGACGGTTCAGGCCTATGGCGATCGCGTTGTGGTTGAGGTGCTTGATCGAGGTGCTGGCTATTCTATCGATGAAACGAGCGAGCCGGTCGCATCCGAGGAACGCGGCCGCGGTATCAAGCTTATGCGTATGCTCGTCGATAACGTGGAGGTTGCTCGTCGTACGGACGGTGCCGGCACGCGCGTGCAGATGGTGAAGCTGTTTAGCGGAGCACTGGAATCGTGTGCCTAGCCAATCGCTTTAGCGCGTTTAGCTACTAAGAACATGCGGCAGACAAGTTTTTTGAAAAAAGTACTTGCGTCTTTTGGACAACTCGCGTAAATTAATAACCCGCAAGCGGACATGGCTCAGTTGGTAGAGCACAACCTTGCCAAGGTTGGGGTCGCGGGTTCGAGCCCCGTTGTCCGCTCCATTTGGGCGTTTAGCTCAGGGGGAGAGCGCTTCCCTGACACGGAAGAGGTCACAAGTTCAAATCTTGTAACGCCCACCAAATGTTCGCAGCTCAGAGGCTATGTCTCTGAGCTGTTTTGCTTTAGGTCACCAAGCGGGTCACCAAATAAGTCATCAAATTTCATATCAGCGCTTTCTCGCGTTGCCCCACAAGAATCATTTGAGATGTCTCGGAGTTTCTCTCTATGCATATTAAGATCCTTGCATGGATCGATGAGATGTGCGGGCATGGCAAGAAGCGACCGCAACATGTTGGTCAAGCGCAATCTTTTGGATTCTTTTGGCGTGAGCGGCTTGGTTTTGGTAGGATTTGTCGGCTGCGCGGTTGAGGGGGTTTCAAAACTGCCGTGCAGGTAGTCGAGCTGATAACGTTTTAGCAGCCTGCCAAGAGCCCTTCATTTCTAATGCGTCTGCAAATTGACCAATTGCTTTGACCTGCTGAAACACTATATGTTGTGTTTGACCTAAAAAAAGAATACAGGATATAGATGCGTCTTTGTCGTATGATAGATGGCGGACAGAGAACGAGGACCTTACTCGCCCCATTTGGATAGATCTTTGAGCCCCTTGATCGGCTGCGAGGATTGTCCGCATGAGGGCCTATGGTTATCGAGAACACAGATTGCGCGACGGCGCCGCAAGACAGGGGCAAGCCCTGCCGGGCATCGTTTGGCTCTGAAGCGCAATGAGGCTACGATGCGAAAGAGGCAAGAGGATGAAGATCATCAAGCGCAGCGGCACCGAGGTTACCTTTGACATCGACAAGATCGTCAATGCGATCCGCGCCGCAAACTTGGAGGTCGAGGAGGGCTCTCGCCTTACCGACCGCCAGGTGATCTATGCGGCACAAAATGTTGCCGAGGCATGCGAGAAGGCCGGCCATACCGTATCGGTCGAGGAGATCCAGGATCTGGTCGAGGACGAGATCATGCGTCTCGACTGCTACGAGGTTGCTCGCCACTACATCATCTACCGCTATGTTCAGAGCCTGAAGCGCCAGAAGAACACGACCGACGACAAGATCCTGTCGCTGATCGAGTGCAATAACGAAGAGGTCAAGCAGGAGAACTCTAACAAGAACCCGACCGTCAACTCCGTCCAGCGCGATTACATGGCCGGCGAGATCTCCAAGGACCTGACGCAGCGCGTGCTGCTGCCCCAGGAGATCGTGGACGCCCACAACGAGGGCCTGATTCATTTCCACGATTCGGACTATTTCGCTCAGCACATGCACAACTGCGACCTGGTGAACCTGGAGGATATGCTCCAGAACGGTACTGTTATCTCGGGTACGCTGATTGAGAAGCCGCACAGCTTCTCGACGGCTTGCAACATCGCGACGCAGATCATCGCCCAGGTTGCTTCCTCCCAGTACGGTGGCCAGTCGATTTCGCTGACCCATCTTGCCCCGTTCGTCGAGGTGAGCCGTCAGAAGATTCGCGGCGAGGTCGCCCGCGAGCTCGAGGAGCTCGGCGTTTCCGCATCTCCCGAAAAGGTCCGCGAGGTTGTTGAGGACCGCCTGCGTGACGAGATCCGTCGCGGCGTCCAGACTATTCAGTATCAGGTCGTGACCCTTATGACCACGAATGGCCAGGCGCCGTTCGTGACGGTCTTTATGTATCTCAATGAGGCCCGTACGCCCCAGGAGAAGCACGACCTTGCCATGATTGTGGAGGAGACGCTTCGTCAGCGCTATGAGGGCGTTAAGAACGAAGCCGGCGTGTGGATCACCCCGGCATTCCCCAAGCTCATCTACGTGCTCGAGGACGATAACATTCGCGAGGATTCGCCGTACTTCTATCTGACCAAGCTCGCCGCCAAGTGCACCGCCAAGCGCATGGTGCCCGACTACATCTCCGAGAAGAAGATGCGCGAGCTTAAGCTGTCTAAGGGCGAGACTGCCGGCAACGGCGATTGCTACACCTGCATGGGTTGCCGCAGTTTCCTGACGCCCGACCGTTCGGGCAACGGCTTTAACAATGTCGCCAACGCGCTGAACTATGACCCGACCAAGCCTAAGTACTACGGTCGCTTTAACCAGGGTGTTGTGACGATCAACCTTCCCGATGTCGCGCTGAGCTCGCATCAGGACATGGATAAGTTCTGGAAGATCTTCGACGAGCGCCTTGAGCTGTGCCATCGTGCCCTGCTGTGCCGTCATGAGCGCCTGATGGGCACGCTTTCGGATGCCGCGCCGATTCTTTGGCAGTACGGCGCCCTGGCGCGTCTGAAGAAGGGCGAGACGATCGACAAGCTGCTCGTGGGCGGCTATTCCACCATCAGCCTGGGCTATGCCGGCCTGTATGAGTGCGTCAAGTACATGACGGGTCACAGCCACACCGAGAAGGAGGGCACGCCGTTCGCCATGGCCGTCATGCAGCGCATGAACGACAGGTGCGCGGAGTGGAAGGCCGAAAGTGATATCGATTTCTCGCTGTACGGTACGCCGTTGGAGTCGACGACCTACAAGTTCGCCAAGTGCCTGCAGCGTCGTTTTGGCATTATCCCGGGCGTGACGGACAAGGGCTACATTACTAACAGCTATCACGTCCATGTGTCCGAGGAGATCGATGCCTTCGACAAACTTAAGTTTGAAGGCATGTTCCAGCAGCTTTCGCCGGGCGGTGCTATCTCCTACGTTGAGGTTCCCAACATGCAGGACAACCTCAAGGCTGTCATTCGCGTGATGCAGTACATCTACGACAACATCATGTACGCCGAGCTCAACACCAAGAGCGATTACTGCCAGGTGTGCGGCTACGATGGCGAGATCAAGATTGTCGAGGATGACGGCAAGCTGGTGTGGGAGTGCCCCAGCTGCGGCAACCGCGACCAGGAGAAGATGAACGTCGCTCGTCGTACGTGCGGCTACATCGGTACCCAGTTCTGGAACCAGGGCCGAACCGAGGAGATCCGCGACCGCGTGCTGCATCTCTAATACCGCTCCGGGGCTGAACCGAGAGGGCCGCTTGGGCATTTGCTCGCTATTTCGGACAGTCCTGCGCAA
>CAKXKM010000092.1:0-1983 GCA_934876235.1 Collinsella sp. AF02-46-1
AGCAAGAAGGCGGAGGGCTAGAGCAAGGCGGGGCCGAGGCCGCCTCGATCAATTTGCGAAAGAATCTTGACGGTACCGGCGTCAACCCCGAGCCCTTTGCCGAGTGGCTGCCCGGTGTTGACCGATCCGACCCCTCAGCGCCGTATATATATCTAGTACTGGGCAAGCGCGAGTGCTGGAAGTGTCACAAAGAGACCTCGGTCGCGGCCTTCGGCATTCCCTATCGAACCGATGACGGCAAGGGCATCGCCATTGCGCACGCGCCCAACGAAGCCGGGCACATTACCATCGACACGGCCAATGCCAACGCGCTCGCCATTGTTCCCGCTCTTGGCTGCGTCCCGGGCGAGATCCGCGACTATCTTTCTAAACGCTGTGGCTACAAACCCGTAGGCGCACGAGCCTCCAAAGCCCCGTCGCTCGGCAACACGTGCACCAGTTGCGACGCGCTGCAAGGCAGCCACTATCTGTTCGAAGAACCCACGTCCCCGTTTGCCCTCACCGCCATCAACAAGCTGCCGGCACTGGAGTTTGTGCGTGTCGAAGTTGCCGGCGTCTTTGGCGTCCCGGCCACGCGCACCGACTTTGACCAGGCACTCTTTACTTGGGCACGCGACCATCACGCCGAGTTCCACAAGCAGCTCGGTGAGGGGGTTTATTTATAGAGATGACATCGAGGCATTGAGGAGCAGGAGCTCGATCGTTAAACAATCCCAAAACGCTACAGCCCCAGGATGTGCTCCAGATAGCCCTTGTTGAACCAGAACGATTGCTTCGTCATCCAGCGCCCGTCGGGCAGTTCGCAAGCGTCACCGGCGTGCCCCATCGCATTGGCGAAGCCATGGTCGAAGTGTACGGCCTCTAAGGCAAGCAATCCGGAGCCGGCAGTTCACGCTGTCGACTCCGTTTTTTCCATCCCACTCCCCTGTATACTGATGTAGCACGTGTTTCATCCGGGCTTGTTGGGCCTGATTGTTCATGGGAGGGTCTTATGGCTGCTTCGAATCCGCCTAAGGGGAGTGTTTCTTCTTCGTCCATCAAGCCGGTTACGCGCAAAGCCGTGCGTTGCCAGCGCGAGGTCGCTTGGCTTGTCACGCAGGCGGCGGGCAGGCTTGTGGCGACCACTCAGGACGTCAATGCGCCTACGCCGAGCTTTGTGTTAGCGGCGGCGCTGGATTTTGTGCGCCAACTGGAGCTTGCCGCACAGGATGCCAGCGGCCACCTCGACTACCAGAATGTTATGGCGCCCGACCTGCAAACGTTCTGCCACATGGCCAAGTTGCCCGCCGCGCCCAATGCGCTTTCGGACGTAGGCTACATGTTTACGCTTTCGGGCGCGGACCTTATCCGTGACATCTATGCATACTGCAGTGAGCTCGCCGAGCGTCACGTCTTTGGCACGGCTGAAGTCAAACCGGGAAATGTCATCAAGCTGGTTCTTAGGCTGTTCTTGATGGACGGGTTCGGGGCCATGCCGGCGTAAGCCGAGTCTTTAGCATCACCGTCGACTGGGCAACAACCGCTTTACCTTAGTGGGCGCCAATCGAGGGTCGATTATTGGGTCGCCTCGTCCACTAACGCATTTATTCCACGCGCTCTGACAGTCGATATTTGCGGTTGCGGCTTGTCGACGGCGCCGTCGGCTCAAGCTCACCCTGCTCAATGAGCGCATTGACGCGTGCCCTAACCTGGGAAACCGTGAGTCCCGTGCGCTCCGCCAGTTCGCGCGTCCCCAATTCTCCGTAGCACTTGAGTGCCGTCATAATCAAGTCCCCGCCATGATCGACCGGCTCGATCTTTGAACGGTAAAGTACGACCTTGAACCGATCGAACCCCGGGCAGAACAGGGGCTCGGCCAGACCATGCGCGCGCATGGCATCGATCATCATCGGGATGCCCGAGCCATTGCCCTCAGCCGGCGAACCTGCGCCATCCGGCAGCGGGACAATCGACATGAGTTTCACGAGCGTCGCGTTACGGCAT
>CAKXKM010000092.1:2016-6748 GCA_934876235.1 Collinsella sp. AF02-46-1
CTGCCGTCAAACAAGTTCTCGCGAGTCTTTCCCCCGTAAAGGCCGCCAGGATTCGTCACCTCGACACGATCGTCAAAGACGTCGACGGCAATCGATTGTCCACAGAACCGATCCCCGTATTCTCGATGGATTACGGCGTTGGCGATTGCCTCGCGCAGAACCTCCTCGGGAATCTCCAGCGAGTCGACACGCGAGACGCCTTGGACGGTCGAGGTTCGCCGCAAATTCTTGGCGACGGCCGCGACAGCATCCGAGATCATCTCGCCCAACGTTCCCTCACAGATTGTGCGGTCCATAAACCTTAGTGGCCCCGCAGCTCCCTTTTGAGTTCCCACGTGGACAGCCACATCAATGAAGAGCTTGGGATAGAACTGCTGAGGGTAAACGCCCGCGGCAAGGAGGCCGGCCTTGGTAACATTGCCCTGGAAGTCGAGGAAATTCAGACGCTCCATCTTTGTCTTCTTGTCCGCCGCACCGCGCATCGCTCGAGGCGTCAACGAATAGGCACGCTCTATCGTGCGGTCGACCAGCGACTCGTCGAGATCGCCCACACTCGTGCCGGGCACCGCATCGCGATCGCTAGGACTCGTCCGTTCATATGACGACAGTGCCAAAACCTCGGTCGACGAAAGCGGGACATCTTTGTCATCGATGCGTTTGTAGCTGCCACCTTGAGCGCCCCGCTCCATGACATAGCAAGGCTTGCTCGACGGGTCAAGCTCCTCAATCGCGATGACTAGAACCACGGTGCCCTGGAGCTCCACGCGCTCAATGGTGTATTTGGGCGGATTGGCCAGCTTTCCGCGACCGCCAGCATCGCCCATGCCCGCCACGAATTGGTTGAGCACTTTCTCGGTCTCAAAGTTTGCAACTGGGACAAAACCCGCGCGCTCGCTCACTCCGAGTACGATGATGCCGCCGGCGGTGTTTGCGAAAGCGCTGACCGTTTCCCATACGTCGCGGGAAAGCGTCGTGGCGCTCTCCTTGACCTCAACGTTAAGATCGTCCGAGCCCATGCGCCTTAAAGACTCGAGCAGACCGGTCAGTTCGTTTTCGTTCATCTGCACGTCCTTTCGCTCGGTTCTGCGAAGAATGCCGCGAATAGATTTCCTTCGTCTCTCAGTTATCTCTCGTAATTATCTCTCATCTTTCTGTTATCTCTCATATTAGAGAGGAGTGAGAGATGAAAGATAAGATGTCTGTCATCTGTTTCATTTAAACATGTTTTCGCTGGTAAAACAATCTATATTGAGACAATACCATGGTTGTCTGTCTCTTTGCAGCATTGTTATCTCTCATATTTATCTCTCATCTTTCTGTTATCTCTCGTATTAGAGACGAATGAGATATGAGAGATGTGCGGGCGGCGGATGAGCGTGGATTTTGGACGGTCGGGAAATGAGGGTGGATATTTGGACGGTTTTTGGGCGTTTTGAGGCTGATTCCGTCCGAAAATCCACACTCATTTGGCGGGCGTCCGAATTTCCACGCTCGTGTGTCCGAAAATCCACGCTCATCCGGCAGATTGGTCGAGGGCCCCATATGGGTATACTCTCGAGGATTCGACTCGATTCGCCCCCGCTGGGGCGTCAAAGGAGACTGCATATGCCCACCACCTCAACCGACCCGCGCGCCGCAGCCGCCGCGCTGCTGGCACCCGGCACCACCTGCCACGGCTTTGCCGTCGAGCGTTGCGAGACTGTGCCCGAGCTCGACTCGGACGCCTACGTGCTGCGCCACACCGCCTCGGGCGCTCGCCTGCTGTACCTGGCGTGCGACGACGAAAACAAAGCCTTTGCCATTGGCTTTAAGACGCCGCCGGCCGACTCCACCGGCGTGTTCCATATTCTTGAGCACTCGGTGCTGTGCGGATCGGCCAAGTTTCCCGTCAAGGAGCCGTTTGTCGACCTGATCAAGAGCTCCATGCAGACGTTCCTCAACGCCATGACCTACCCCGACAAGACCATCTACCCCGTTGCCACCACCAACGAGCAAGATCTGTACAACCTGATGGACGTGTACCTGGACGCGGTGTTCAACCCGGCCATCTATACCAAACCCACCATTTTTGAGCAGGAGGGCTGGCACTACGAGTTGGACCTGCCGGAGGGCGCCGAGGGCGAGGGCGATGGCAGCGCCGCGAGCCTGCACGAGGGCACGCTGCGCTATAACGGCGTGGTGTTCAACGAGATGAAGGGTGCGCTGTCCGACCCCATGAGCGTGCTGGACGACGCCGTCAACGCCGCGCTCTATCCCGACACCGCCTATGCGCATGAGAGCGGCGGCGATCCGCGCGCGATTCCCACGCTCACCTACGAGCAGTTCCTGGACACGCACGCGCGCCACTACAATCCTTCCAACTCCTACATCACGCTCTACGGCGACCTGGACGTGGACCGCGCGTTGGCCTTTTTGGACGAGCGCTATCTGTCGCAGCCGAGTGCCGCGAGCTGCCGCATGGACGCAGCCGTTGCCGCCGGCGAGGACCCGTCCATGCTGGCGCCCAATCCGCTGGTCGTGCAGGCACCCGTGACCTGCGAGTACAAACGCATCGAGATGTCCACCACGCCCGAGAACGCCTTGGTGGGCCTGGGCCTTGTGCTGGGCAGCGCGCTCGACCGCAAGCGTACGATCGCGGCGGATATCCTGTTCGAGGCACTGCTGGGTTCTAACGAGGCGCCAGTTAAGAAGGCCATTCTGGCCGCCGGCCTGGGCGGCAACGTGGTGAGCTATACCGCGGCCGAGAGCCTGCAGCCCTACGAGCTCATCATGCTGCAAAACGCGCAGCCCGGCGTGGCGCGCGAGCTGCGTCGCGTGTTCCAGGACGCCTGCCGCGACCTGTGCGAGCACGGCGTTCCGCGCGAGCGCCTGGAAGCTATCATCAGTAGCAACGAATACGACCTGCGCCAGCGCGACTACGGTATCGCTGACGGCGTGGCCATTGCGTGCGACGCGCTGAGCACCTGGCTCTACGATGACGATGCTGCAACGCTGGCGCTCAAGTACGGTCCGGTGTACGAGGAACTGCGCGGCGAGCTGGACGGCAGCTATTTTGAGGACCTGCTGCGCGAGCTCGTGCTGGAAAACGACCACATGGCGCTGGTCGAGCTGGTACCGGTGGATGCCGCCGAGGGTTCGGAGGGCGCCGAGGCCATCGAGCTGGCAGCCAAGCGCGACGCCATGACCGATTCCGAGCTGGTCGACGTGGTCGAGCGCACGGCCGCGCTGCGTGCCGCGCAGGAAGCCGAGGACACGCCCGAGGACAAGGCCACGCTGCCGCGCCTGCGCGTGTCCGACATTGGCGAGGCGCGCCCCGAACCGCCGCTGGTCGTGGACACGACCGCGCCCATCCCCTGTCTGCGCCACGACATCCCTACCAACCGCCTGGCCTACGCCATGCAGTATTTCGACCTGAGCTGCGTCGCGTTTGAGGACCTGCCCTATGTGACGCTGCTCTGCCGCCTGCTTAAGCAGCTGCCCACGCGCGAGCACTCGGCCGAGGAACTCGACAACTTGCTCGCTGGCAAGCTGGGCTTTTTGAGCTTTACGACCGAAGTCATGACCCAGCCCGACGTGGACGGCGTGCGCCCCTACCTGCTGGTGAGCGCCGGCGCCCTGTCCGAGAAGATTGATGCACTGGCGAGTCTGCCGCGCGAGGTATGGTCGAGCACGCTTTTGGCAGATGCCGACGCCGACCGCGTGCGCGACGTGCTCACGCAGATTCGCATTGGGCTTGAGCAGGGCTTTATCAACAATGGTCACTCGGCGGCGCTCGGTCGCGCGATGAGCTACAGCTCGCCTTCGGCCGTGGTGCGCGAGCAGCTTTCGGGCGTGGACTTCTACCTGTTCCTGCGCGATCTGCTCGACCACTTTGACGAGCGCCTGGACGACCTGCGCGCCAAGCTTACCGAACTGGCAGGCCGCATCTTTGTGGCCGATGGCTGCATGGCGAGCTTTACCGGCAGCGACGAGGACTTTGACGCGTACTGGGATGCCGCGGGCGACCTGGGGCTGGGTGCGGGCGATGGTGCCGGCCGCGACGCGCTCGTGGTGCCGGCGCCGTGCGACCGCCACGAGGCTTTCGTGATCCCCAGCGACATCTGCTTTGCGGCAAGCGCGTGCGACCCGCGTCGCTTGGGGCTCGACGTGACGGGCGCCTGGGCCGTAGCCGCCAACGCGCTCTCCTACGATTACCTGTGGAACGAGATCCGCGTGAAGGGCGGCGCGTACGGCTGCGGATTCCGCGCGGCCGGCGAGCGTCAGGCGGCGTTCTACACCTACCGTGACCCGGCAATCGACCCCTCGATTGAGCGCGTGGAACGCGCGGGCGCATGGCTCGGCAGCTTTGAGCCCGACGAGGCCGCCTTCGAGGGCTTTATCGTGAGCTGCGTGAGCGGCATGGACGCGCCGGTTAAACCGTACGCGCTCACCAAGCGCCGCAATACGACCTACCTGGCCGGACTCGATCCGCACGCACGCGAAGAGCGCCGCGCCCAGATGCTCACCGCCACGCCCGGTGAGCTGCGCTCGCTCGGCGCCGATGTGACGCGCATTGCGGCCGAGTCGCCCACCTGCGTCTTTGGCGGCCGCGACGTCATCGCCAAGAGCAACGCCAACTTCAACGTAGTCGACCTGCTGGGCTAGCCACAGCAAGCAAAACCACCACAAAGGGGACAGTGAACTGCGCCCCGAAACTTGGACTGAATAAATAGCGACTACGCCGCAAGGGCCC
>CAKXKM010000093.1 GCA_934876235.1 Collinsella sp. AF02-46-1
CTAGAAATCATATGACGGGGCGCGGGCCGTGTTCCGCTATGCGGTTGTCAATTTGCGAAAGAAATTATGCGTCACCGGCGTGCGGCCACCGAGCGCATCGCTGCGCCTCTCCGTATTGTATCGGCCGATCCAGCCCCCGAGCTCCTCGATGAAGCGGGCGGGGTCCAGTCCGACCAGTCCCTGCCATGCCAGAACTCCTTCTTGAGCAGGCCGAAGAAGCCCTCCATCGCCGCGTTGTCCGGGCTGCAGCCCTTGGCGGACTGGATTGGCTACACTGATGTGGACAGTTCCGGCGGGCGCAAGAGACGAGAGGACCGTGTACGCGTTCCTGCGCGAGAGCCGCGGGGAGGGGCTGCCTGGGTGCGGCGCCTGTCAACTCGGTCTACGTCCTTGATGACCGGGTCGTACTCAATATCAACTTCACGGATGATGCCAAAACGGTCACCCGTGAGGAAGTGTTGGGTTCGAGTGCTATGGACAATGTTCCAGCATGCTGGGATCGAATTCGCTTGCGGGAATCACGCGGTACCCATGGCGCAGCAGCAGGTCGACGAAAACGCCGTTGCCCGCGGTGAGCGTACCGCTAAAGGTGCCATCGTAGACGTGACCCGTACCGCACGAGGGGCTGCGGTCCTGCAAAATGCACGCAACGATCTCGGACGGCCCGCCCGCCTGCTCGCACATATCGAGCGCACGTTGAGCACCCAGGCGAAACTCGCGATCGACTGAGATGCCCTCGCGGGTGCGGACCTCACCATCCACAATCTCGGACGGCCTGCGCGGCGTGGGCAGGCCGCCAAAGACCTCGGGACACACTAGCAGGACCTCGGTCCCCGTACGTTCGCAAGCCTCGACCAACTCGCGATGGTAATTATCGAGCCCGTTATATTTACAGCTCTCGCCCATCAAACAGGCGCTCACCACGATCTTCATATACATCATCCCCAAACCAAACGCCCCATTTGAGATGGACACTCAAATGGGGCGTTCGACACTGCGCAGCCAGCCTTACTGCTGCTTTGGCATCAGCGGATTCTCGCGCGTGAGAAGATTCATGAACTCCTCGCCCGTGATCGTCTCCTTCTTGTACAGATAACGAGCCAGCTCGTGAAGCTTAAACTTGTTCTCCTTCAGGATCTGCAGAGCGCGATCGTGCGCATCCTCGATCAGCTTGGCCACGATCGCATCCACGCGCTCGGCAGTACCGGGAGCGCAGGTGAGCGACGTGTCCTGGTTGAGGTACGCGTTTTGGACGGTGCCGAGTGCCATCATGCCAAACTCATCGGACATACCAAAGCGCGTCACCATGTTGCGAGCGAGCTTGGTGGCCTGCTCGATATCGTTGGCAGCGCCGGTCGTCATCTCACCAAAGATGAGCTCCTCGGCAGCACGTCCGCCGCAATAGACGGCGAGCTTGTCCAAGACCTCCTGGCGCGTGGTCAGGAAGCGCTCGTCCTCCTCGACCTGCATGGTGTAGCCCAGAGCGCCGCTCGTACGGGGAACGATCGTGATCTTGGTAACCGGTGCCGAGCCCTTCTGGCGTGCGGCAACGATGGCGTGGCCGATCTCGTGGTAGGAGACGACCTGCTTCTCGTGGTCGGACAGCACCGTGGACTTACGCTGCTGGCCGGCGATGACGACCTCCACCGACTCCTCAAAGTCATCCTGAGTCGCGCGTTTGCGACCCTCGCGGACGGCGCGCAGGGCGCCCTCGTTGATGATGTTGGCCAGATCGGCACCCGAAGCACCAGGCGTGGCGCGGGCGATCGCGGTCAGATCGATCGGGGGCTGCGTCTTAACGCTCTTGGCGTGCAGCTCGAGGATGTTCTTGCGGCCGGTCAGGTCGGGCAGCTCAACGGGGATGCGGCGGGCAAAGCGGCCGGGGCGCAGCAGGGCCGGATCAAGGCTGTCGGGACGGTTGGTCGCAGCGAGGACGACGATACCCTTGTGGTTATCGAATCCATCCATCTCGGTCAGCAGCTGATTGAGCGTCTGCTCGCGCTCGTCGTTGCCGCTAAAGCCGCCGCCATCGCGCTTCTTACCGATGGTATCGATCTCGTCGATAAAGACGATGCACGGGGCCTTTTCCTTGGCCTGCTTAAACAGGTCGCGAACCTTAGCGGCGCCGCGGCCGACAAACATCTCAACAAACTCAGAACCAGAAATACTAAAGAACGGCACGCCCGCCTCGCCGGCCACAGCCTTGGCGAGCAGGGTTTTACCGGTACCCGGAGGGCCGACAAGGAGAGCGCCGCGTGGCAGTTTGGCGCCGATCTCCTCGTAGCGCTGCGGCTTCTCCAGAAAGTCGACGACCTCCTTGAGGGACTCCTTGGCCTCTTCCTGGCCGGCGACATCCTTAAAGGTCACGCCCACGTCCTTGGAGGCGATCACGCGCGCGCCGGACTTGCCCAGTCCACCGCCGCCAAAGTTCATCGACGGACCGTCATCACCCATGGCCTTCTTCATGCGGCGGTTGAGCCACCAGCCAATCAGGAAGAAAATCACCATGGGAAGAATGAGGGTGAGCAGGTAGTAGGTCATCAGGCCCGAGTTCTTATCGGGAACGACCGACTCAAGCGAAGCACCGGACTCAAGCACGCGATCGGTAAAGCCCGCGTCATTCGGCACACCGGTCGTCTTGTAGGCGATATTCTCGTCCTCGCCCTTCTTGGTGTAATAAATCGTGTAATCGTCCGTGTTGTACTCGACCTTGTCGACGCTCTTCTTATCGAGCGCTTTGACAAACGTCGAGTAATCGGTCTTCGTAATCTGCTGCGTGTGACCGATGTTGGGGAACAGAACGGTCGAGAGCACGAGGTAGACGACGAAGGCGATGAGCACGTAGAGGATCATATTCCGTCTACGTTTGTTGTCATCCATCTCCATCTGCTTGAACTCCATCTACTGGGGTTGATAATGTTTTCTAGAATACCCAACCCGGACGGCGATAAACCGACGCCGGGCACGAAAGGACAGAGATGGCATCACTGGGAGTCGGCAAGGTTCAAATCTATACGGGCGACGGCAAGGGCAAGACGACGGCTGCGCTGGGGCTCGCGCTGCGCGCCACGGGCTATGGACTTAACGTACTCATGCTTCAGTTTGCCAAGAAGCTGCACTGCGCCGAACATGACGCAGCTCCTCGATTGGGGCTACGCATCGTACAAGCCAACCGCGACACACCCGAAGCCTGCGCTGCACAGATCATGGAGCTGGCGCGCGAGCAGATATCACAGGTCGACGTTCTGATTTTGGATGAACTCGGCGAGGCCATGCGACGGGGCTTTGTGACGCGCGAAGATGTCGAAGCGTTGATCGCGATGAAACCAACCACCACGGAGCTCGTGCTCACCGGCCGCGGCCTGCTGCCCCTCGCCGACCTTGCCGACCTAGTTACCGAAATGCGCCCCGTCAAACACTACTTCGACGAAGGCCTCCTAGCCCGCCAAGGCATCGAATACTAGTCGTTTAAGAACGTCCCCAATGACTAGGCGGTGGCGCGGCCGAGCCAGTTGCCGCTGTGGTGGTAGATGGTGAACATCGTTGCCGTGATGAGCCAGGTTACGGGGTAGACCAGCAGCAGATGCTCGAGCGAGGGGTCGAGCGGCATAATCGCGAACACCCACGCCACGCGGAGCACGACCGTGCCGAAGATCGTGAGCATCATAGGCTGGAAGCTCACGCCGGCGCCACGGATGGAGCCGGACGCGTTTTCGATAATCGAGAAGATCGCGTAGAACGGCGCGATGAAATGAAGAATCGTCGTGGTGTAGGCCGAAATCGCGGCATCGTCGATAAACAGACGCGAAAGCGGGCCCGAGAACACCAGCAGCACGGCAGACAGGCCGCCAATAAGCACAAATGAAAGCACGAGCGACGTGTGGTATCCCTTTCGCATGCGATCGTAATTGCGCGCGCCAAAGTTCTGCGCCGAGAACGTGGTGATCGACACGCCGAGCGCCTCGGTCACCATCCAGATAATGCCGTCCAGGCGACCGGAAAGACCCCAAGCGGTCGTGACATCGGCTCCAAATGAGTTGACCGACACCTGAATCAAAACGTTGGAGATGGAATACGCCGCAGACTGAACGCCCAGCGGCAAACCGCACGAAAGCATGCTCTTGCAAATGCCGCGATCGATACCGAGCTTGGATAGCGACAAGCGCCACGCCCCCGGAGCGTGCATCATGCGAATCAAAATCATCGTGGCATTGGTGCAGATAGTCAGCGCCACCGCGATGCCACAGCCCAGCGCTTCCATGTGCAGCACGGCGACAAAAAGAATGTCGAATGCCACATTGACGAAGCAGCCGGAGGCAATAATGACCGCCGGACCACGCGTGTCGCCCACGGCGCGCAACAGCGCCGTCCCCATATTGAGCAGCAGCGCTGCAAACATGGCGGCAAAGTAGCAACGGGCATACGCCACACCCTCGGCCAGCAGCTCATGCGGCGTATTCATCAGCACAAGCATCGGCTCGACAAACACCATGCCGAGAAAGGAAATGACAATGCCGCCCACCAGCGCGAGCGTAATAGCCGTATGGACCGATCGGCTCAGGCGTTCGTCATCGTGCTGGCCAAAAAACTGGCCCGTAATGACCGCACAGCCAGCACCCACACCGACGCAAAAACCAATGCAGAGCTCCGTGAGCACCATCGTGGCCTGAATGCCACCCAGCGCGAGCTTGCCGCCAAACTGACCGACGATATAGGTACCGATAAGCGTGTAAGCCTGCTGAAAAAACGAGCTAAAGAAGATAGGGACGCACAGCGAAAGCAGCTGCTGCCAAATGACACCCTGCGTCACATCGATAGCCGTAGATTTCTTAGCCACACGCCCTCCCCACCAGCGTACGTCAAACAATAAAACGGCAATTTAAGACCAAAGCCAATACCAGCTTAGCACCGACCGGGATCGGCCGATACACCCCGAATCAGAGCCCGGTGCGAAATATCTGCCTAGTGATACAGCCCCGGCTGGTAGTGGTACTCGTTGCTCGCATGCGGACACAGCTGCCAAAAGGCAACAGCACTCGCCGCGGCCACGTTGAGCGAATCGACCCCATGCGCCATCGGAATACGCACGGCGCGGTCGCAGCCTGCAATGGTCTTGGCGCCCAAGCCAGCACCCTCGGTGCCCATAAAGATTGCCAGGCGGTCAATCTCCTGGAGCACGGGATCGTCCAGCGACACCGAATTATCCGTCAGCGCCATGGCGGCACACGAAAAGCCGGCATCGTGCAGCGCCGCCAGCCCATCATGCGGCCATACGCGCGCCTCGCTGCCAATGCGCGTCCAGGGCATCTGGAACACCGTGCCCATGCTCACGCGGGCCGAGCGGCGGTACAGCGGGTCACAGCAAGTGGGGCTCACCAAAATACCATCGACGTTCAGTGCAGCCGCCGAGCGGAAAATCGCGCCGACGTTGGTGTGGTCGACAATGCCCTCGAGCACGCACACGCGCACCGGGCGCTCCCCCGCCGCCTCGACGACGCCGCCCAAGAACTCATCAACCGGAATCTGTCGCGGGCGACGGAATGCCGCGAGCGCACCGCGCGTCACGTTAAAACCCGTCAGCTGCTCCATGAGCTCCATCGAGGCCACGAACACGGGAACCGGACCCGCGCCCTCGCGTACCGCCAGGCGCTCAAACAGCGGCATCATCTGGTCGAGCCAGCGCTCGCCCAAAAGAAAGCTCACCGGCTCGTATCCGGCGCGAACCGCACGCTCGATGACCTTGGCACTCTCGGCGATAAAAATGCCCTTCTGCGGCTCCAGCACGCAGCGAAGCTCACGCTCGGTCAGTCGCACGTAGGCATCGAGCCGCTCGTCCTCGAGCGAATCAATTCGCAGCACCTCAACGGCATCAGTCATAGCAGCCAGCCCGCACCCTTCTTTACAGCACATCAATACCAAACGAGGCGACGCTAAGCGCCGCCCCTCAATCATTCCAACCCGATAATACCGTGGGCAACTAGGAGATTTACGCCTCAATGCGACGATACGTCACGAACTCATAATCGAGGCCTTCGTCACCCTCGCCCGCGGCAATCGTGGCAACCCCTTCGCGCCGCGCAACTTCCCACGCGGGATCGGCGTCCAAGTCGGGAAAGTACGTGTCCACGGGATGGACGCAGTGGTCATGCGTGACCTCGGCCTCCACGCAGTACGGCAAAAACTGCCGATAGACATCGCCGCCGCCGATCACCCAGGCAACGGGCTCATCGGCAACCGCGGCGAGCGCCTCGCCGATACTATGCACCACGTCGACACCTTCGGGCGAAAAATCCTCGTCGCGCGTGAGCACGATATTGCGACGATTCTTGAGCGGCCGTGCGCCGGGAAAACTCAGCAGGGTCTTGCGCCCCATAATAACCGGGCAACCTTTGGTGCACGCCACAAAATGACGCATGTCGGCACGGTTGGACACCACCATGTCGCCCTCGCACCCAATACCCCAGTCATCGCACACGGCAACAATGGCAGAAAGCTTACACGTCATGCGCGTCACCTACACCGCAATGGGGATGTTCTTGACCTGCGGGCCGTGCTCATAGCCCTCGACAATCAGGTCGTCGGTCGTAAACGCATAGAAGTCATGCACATCGGGGTTAAGCGTTACCTTAGGCGCGGCAAACTGCGGACGCTCGATAAGCTCGCGGACGATATCGACATGACGGTCGTAAATGTGGGCATCGGCAATCACATGCAGCAACTCGCCGGGAATCA
>CAKXKM010000094.1 GCA_934876235.1 Collinsella sp. AF02-46-1
CCGCGCCTTTATGGGCCCGCTGCTCGAGGTGCTGCGTCGTCACGCGCCCGAGGTCTACGGCGACGTCGACGAAGACACGCTCTACCGCGCCGTGAACATCGCGCAGCCGTCGTTGATCCGCACCGAGGCCGACGAGCTCACCTATCCGCTGCATATTATGGTGCGCTACCAGATCGAGCGCATGCTGTTTGCCGGCGAGGCTACGGCCAAGGACATCCCCGCGCTTTGGAATCGCTTTATGGACGAGTACCTGGGCATTCCCGTTCCCGACGACACGCACGGCTGCCTGCAGGATACGCATTGGAGCGGCGGTTCGTTTGGCTACTTCCCCACGTATGCGCTGGGTAGCGCCTACGATGCCATGTTTGTGCCGGCCATGTGCCGCGACGGTGTCGACCTCAATGGCGCCTGTGCGAGCGGCGACCTGGCACCCGTCCGCACCTGGCTGGGCGAGCACATTTGGCAGTGGGGCCGCGCCAAAGACGCGCCGGAACTCATCAAGGGCGCCTGCGGCATGGCCTTTGACGCCCGCTACTACTGCAGCTACCTGCAGGACAAGTTCACCACGCTGTACGAGCTGTAAAGATTGACCAGCACGCCATCGCCATCGCCAACGCCAACCATGTTGACGCCAATGTCTTGGCAACGTCAGCGAAAACGACCCTAAGCGAGCAAGGTGACGTGAAATGAAAGGGCGCTGACCTTCTGGTCGCGCCCTTGAAATTGAACGTCAGATTGCCGCTTAGGGGCGTTTGCAGCGTCGAGCAGTTACGCAGTTTGGTAAAACCGCGTAACTACAGAGCCTCGAGTGCGTTGGCGATGCGCTTCATGGCGGCATCGGCGGATGCTTGGTCGGGCGCCTCGGCCAGCACGCGGATAACCGACTCGGTTCCGCTCTTGCGTACGAGCACGCGGCCCTCGCCTGCCAGTGCAGCCTCGGCCTCGGCGATGGCGTTCTGCACGCCCATGTTCTCGAGCGCGGCGTCCTTGTCCGCCACGCGCACGGCCACCTGCGCCTGCGGTAGCAGCTTGCACGGAGCCGTGAGCTGCGAGAGCGTCTCGCGCTCGGCGCGGATCACTTCCATCACGCGCAGCGAGGTCATAATGCCGTCGCCCGTGCGCTCGATATCGCCAAAGATCGTATGGCCCGTCTGCTCGCCGCCCAGGCTGTAACCGCCCTCGCGCATCTTGGCATACACGTGGCGGTCGCCCACACCGCTGGTCACGGCACTTAGGCCGGCAAGCTCCAACGACTTGATCAGGCCAAAGTTGCTGGCAATCGTCGGAACCACGGTACCGCCCGAAAGGCGACCGTGCTTGTTCAGGTACACGCCGCACACGTACAGGATCTGGTCGCCATCGACCACGCGGCCGCGCTCGTCCACGGCCAGGCAGCGGTCGGCATCGCCGTCATAGGCAAAGCCCACGTCCAAGCCCTGCTCCACCACGTGGCGCTGCAGACGCTCCATATGCGTGGAGCCGCAGTCGACGTTGATGTTAAAACCATCAGGCGCGGCATTGATCACGCGCACGTCGGCGCCCAGCGCGTCGAACACCGGCTTGGCCACCGAGGACGCCGAGCCGTTGGCGCAGTCGATGCCGATCTTGACGCCCTGCAGCGAAAAGTTCGCGCTGGCGATGAGCGAGGCAATGTAGCGGTTGCGGCCCTGCATGTAGTCCACCGTGGCGCCGATGTGGTTGCCCGTGGCCAGCGGCACCTCGCTCTTGCCATCGACGTAGTCCTCGATGAGCTCCAGTACGTCCTCGTCCATCTTAAAACCGTCGCTATTGACGAGCTTAATGCCGTTATCGCAAAACGGGTTGTGGCTCGCGCTGATCATGATGCCGCAATCGAAGCAGCCTTCCACGGTCTGATGCGCTACACCCGGTGTGGGGATCACGTGCAGCATATAGGCGTCCGCACCGCTCGCGACCAGGCCACTCACCAGCGCCGCCTCGAACATATAACTCGAGCGACGCGTGTCCTTACCCACGATGACGCGCGCCTTGCGCTCGCGGTTGGCGCCGTAATACCAGCCCACAAAACGGCCAATCTTATAAGCGTGCTCTACCGTCAGCCCAACGTTAGCCTCACCGCGAAAGCCGTCGGTGCCAAAGTACTTCATGCGCTCTCCTTACAAAATAGGGGCGAACAGATTGCCTGTCCGCCCCAAAATGGTACTCGATTATCTGCGCTACCAGAAAAACCCTACGCCGACGCGCTGTCGCGAGCCGCCTGGCATGTAGGAGTCTGACGCAGCGTAAGCGGCTTGTCCCCCGCCTCGGCTGACGTGGTCAGCGTATATGTGATCGTCGTCGTCTCGCCAGCATGCAGGTCAACGGTGCCCGAATAGAAGGGGATTCCATGCCACGTAGCGGCGCCAAGACCAAACTGGGTGCCCTCGACGGTCAGATCAGTAATGTTGCCGCCCGTCGGGGCAAACAACGAGACATTCAGACGCTCGTCGTCGCGCGCGGCATCGGGCGCGCTCGCCGCGACGTAGTCGGGCAGCTTGCCGGCCTCCTCCTGCGTCATGATGTTCGTCAGGGTAACGGTGATGCGATACGAGCATGTGCCGTCACCGTTCTTGATGCCCTGGCCAATCTGCGTATCGGCATTCAGGTACCAGTCGAGCTTGGAGAAGCTCAGGTTGTTAAAGTAGACACCAGCAACGGGATCTTCACTCGGGTCATCCGGATCGGGCAGCGAGGCGTCGATGTTCATCTCCTTGATAGCGTTCTGCTCGTCATCGTTTTTCATCCACGCGATCAGGCGGCCCTCTTCGGCACCGCGCTCAACGGCGCTGACAAGCTTCGTAACATCGACATCGCCGATACCGCCAAGGATCTTGTCGAAGGCAGCGCTGGCGACGGATGCAAAGATGCCGTCCGACTCCTCGACCGGATAGTTCCAGTACACATCGTGCATGAGGACCTTTGCGGCGTTGGTGCCGTCGACAACCGTTCCGTCGGGCAGCGACACGTTACCGACCAGGCCCAGCAGATACTGCAGGAACACCGGGTCGATACCCACGACGCCGTCAACGTCCTGGCCATATTGAGATTTCCACAGGGCTGCGACACGCTGCGAGTTGCGGGGCCAATCAGGCGAATAGGTATTGCCCGAGTTGTACAGGTTACTGTGGTTGCCGAACAGCGCCTCATCCTCTTCGTCGACGCTCTCGACTGCCTCATCCTCGCTGAGTCCAATGCGGGGAACAAACTCGCCAATCGACATCTGGCCGTCGGTGACCGAAATCAGGCCCTGCGAACCGCCAAAGCCGCCGCAGGCACGAATCTCGACGTTGTTCATGGCGTACACAAGGTAGTTGCGCGTCTGGCCGTTGGCGCCGAGCATCTGCGGAAGGACGGGGGCGACCTTCTCCGCCGCGTCAACCGCGCCGTTGAGGGTGGCAAAGCCGTCCTTGGCCTTATCGACCAGCTCGGTCACCTGGGAAATATGAGTATCGCCAATGCCCTGGATCTTCTCGTTGGCGCTCTTGAACACCTTCGAGCTGCTGGAAAGCGAATCGGCGACCGCCTGCAGCGCGGACACGTTAATCATGCCGTCCTGAAACAGCTTGCCGGGCGTGGCCTGCGAAAGGTTATCAGCCATGGGAACCAGCGCATTGCTCGAGACATCGGACAGGGCGTCGATCATGGTGCGGGCCGCATTGATGTCGCTGCCATACACCGGGATAAACGAAGCCGCCGTCCACAGCGGGCTCGAGGTCTCCGCCTTCATGCTGTCGCAAAGCTCATCAATCTTCTTCGCGTCGTCAGGCAGCGTCGAAAAATCGCCCGACGTGACCTTGTCCTTAAGGCCACCGACAATCTCGACGGCCTCCTTCGCTTCACTCTTTACGGTCTTTGCCGAGTTAAGCAGCATAAAGCCGCTTGCGCCAAGCGCAACGAGAAGCACCGCGACTACAGCGGCAATAATGGCGCCAGTGTGACGCTTTTTGCGCTCGCCCTTGCGATAGCGATGACGGACCAGACCGTCAGAGGTCGAACTCGACGAAGCGTCGCTACCGTAGTTCAAGCCAAAATCGTAATAATCTTCCTTGGAACCCGAGCCCGCAAACTCGGCACCGCTATCATCCAGGCGGGCAAACGTGCCAGTCTCGGAGGCGCCGGTGTAGATCGTGCCAAGGTTACCCGTAAGCCCCGCGCCACCGGCAGAGGGAGTATTGTTGGCGGCCTTGCCGGCATTAACGTTGCCGGCGGCATTCGCGGCGTTGGCAGCACCTGCGTTGTTCGCGGGTACCGAAGGAGCCCCACTCGGCTGCGACGTGGAGGTTGCACCGCCCGCAAAGACATTCCCTCTTGCACGGCCGGTCTTTTTTGCCTTTTGTGACTGCTCGTACAGAGCGGTAAACATCGCCGTCTCGCCCGGGGACACGCGCTTACCGGAACCGCCCTGTCCAGTGCCGCCCGGCGTGCCGGCCTTACCAGCCCCGTTCGGACGCGGCGGAACTGCAGGACGGCCGCTATCGCTGCCCTTAAAGTGATTACCAGCCATAAAGAAATCCTCGCAATTGAGTCGCAATGAAAAAGTCCATAACGTTACTAGTTTATGGCATTTTGGGCATCGACAGCTAAACTCCAGACACGGACATCAATTGGCGAAAATGCGGCACAACACCTTTTCCGTCTTGGCGGCGGCGCCAGCTACACCGTGAGGAACATCATCACGATGATCATGGCAAAGCCGATAAGGTCGGTCGGCAAAAACACCGTGCCCAGCATAACGGCGCTGGTGATGGTCGCCGAAACCGGCTCCACAGTTCCGATGAGACTCGCACGCACCGAGCCGATGTCCTTAACGCCCTGCATATAGAGCATGTAAGCAAAAAACGAGCCGATAACCACGAACACCGCGAGCGCCTCGACGCCGGCAGCGTCGAGTGCCGGCATATGCGCCCAAGGCTGCACGAAGACGCACGAGACCACGCCCGCCGTGAGCATTGCCGAGCCCGTGACGATGGGGCTGCCGTATTCGGGCAGGATCTTGGCGGGAATCACCGCCATACACGTGGCGCTGACCGCACACATAAGACCTGCTGCCAGGCCAAGTGGCGAGATATTCAGGCTGGTGGGGTCGCCGCCGGTGGCGATTAAAAAGGTTCCACCCAGAGCCAGGCCAATGCCGATGACTTCGCGAGTACGCGGCATGCGGCGATCGGTCACGCAGGTGTAGCCCATGATGATAACGAGCTGCAGGCACTGGAGCACCGTCGCGGTTCCGGCGTTCGTCAGGCGCACGGCCGAAAGATAGCAAAACTGGTTGAACAGCAGACCAAAGGCGGTAAAGAGCAGCAGCTGCTTGCGATCGGCGGGTGTGGTCCAGAGCTTAATCAGGCGCTCGCGGTCGCGCGTAACAACCACGGCCATAAAGAGTAGACCGGCGAGAATCTGACGCACGCTCATAAGCCACAAGGTGTCGACGCGGTAGGTATCGAACAGAAAGCTCGCGCTGGTGCCCGAGAAGCCCCAAAACGAACCGCCCACCAGCGTAGCCAAGACGCCCGTGATCATCTTGCGCGTCGAAGCGCTGTTCAGGCGCTCGCGCCAAGCGCGGCGGGTGCTACGGCTGAGCTCATCGGTGCCCTCGGGCACATCAATGTTCGATATATCGGTCATCGGCACCGAAGCCCCTGCGCCTTCGACCTGCTCGACACGCTCTTTGCTCATTCCATTCCCTCGAAGCAGCCTGGAAACAATTCGGCTTACCTTACCACGGCGAAGGCACCAGCTGGAGGCTTGTCCGCTTATCGGTAGGACAATTCCGCAGACGTCTTTCCATAGCTCGATACCGCAATGGCCTTGCATTATGCGACAGTCAAATCGCGGCAGCAGGCTCTTTTGAAATGGATATGACAAAGCCCCCGAATTCCACAATGTAAGCGATTTTTAAAAATGTTCTTGCCACCGAGTTCAGGCTCCGTTATATTATCCCTTGCGCGCTTGCGCACCCTTGATCGGGCGTTTAGCTCAGGGGGAGAGCGCTTCCCTGACACGGAAGAGGTCAGAAGTTCAAATCTTCTAACGCCCACCAAATGTTCGCAGCTCAGAGGCTATGTCCTCTGGGCTGTTTTGTTTTTTGTCGCTAAATCCGCTGGCAGTTCCAACCGTCATCGCAACGTAACAACAATTCACCTGACGAATGGCAGCCAAATATATTCAATACCCCAACATCAACAATAGCCAGGCACAAAACTGCGCCGCAAGCTGCTCCAACCGCCCAACTGGTCAAAAGCCGACCATCTACTTGCCAATTTATCTAACGGCGTAACCAAGCAGTCCGCGCCGCAACTTCTCAACAAAACGCCGCGATGTCTGTGCCCTGCGGTATCCTTGAGCCACTCGCACCTGCAGCACCAAGGAGCCGCCATGCGCACCGAGCTCGATGTCCCCTTTTCGCACAAAGAAGAAGCCAAGGCGCTGGGCGCCAAATGGGACCGGACCAAGAAGATCTGGTATGTACCCAGCGGCGTCAAGGTGACGCATAATTTCTTTCGCAAATTGACAACCGCATAGCGGAACACGGCCCGCGCCCCGTCATATGATTTCTAGC
>CAKXKM010000095.1 GCA_934876235.1 Collinsella sp. AF02-46-1
CCCATGTTGCCGGCGAAATCCCCGCTCCTCGCGCGATCGGTGAGCTCGGTGCGGGTTTTGACGCCTCGGCGCCGCGCCGCTCCACGAGCGCCCCGCGCACCGCAAGCACCTCCGGTGGGCTTATCCAATCGGGCGCCGGCGCGCACTGAGTCATCGGCGCGCACTGAGTCATGTGAAATTGCGAGCCTTAAGCGGCCAGTCGGATAGATTTCCGGCTGGCCGCTTTGCGGTCGGCTCGTCTGACACGGCCGTCAACCGCGTCTGTTTGACCCCTCCGCTCCGCAGGCGTGGTGGCATCGTAACTTTTCTGCAAATCTGAAGAGGGTCCTGCGATTCGTGCGACAATAAAACGAGCGAGAAACAAGGGAGGTCCGCCGTGGAACAGAAAAGCACCGACGAGCGCATGAAAGAGGCCGTTCGCCTCACCGCCCCGGGGCAACCGCTGAGGACCGCCCTCGATATGATCATCGCGGGCCACATCGGTGCGCTCATCTGCGTGGGCGATACCGAGGCCGTGCTTGCCGCTGGCAACGATGGCTTTCCGCTGAACATTTCCTTCACGAGCAACCGACTTTTCGAGCTCTCCAAGATGGATGGTGCGATCGTCATCGACGGCGGACTCAACAAGATCCTGCGCGCCAACTTCCACCTCAATCCCGATCCCTCGCTTGCCACGAGCGAGACGGGCATGCGTCACCGCACTGCCGCTCGCATGTCGGTGCTCACCGATGCCATCGTGATCTCGGTCTCGGCCCGTCGTGCCGTCGTCAACGTGTACGTTCACGGCAAGAGCTATGAGATCCAGCCCGTCACCACCATCATGAGCTCGGTCAACCAGCTCGTCGCCACGCTTCAGACCACCCGTCAGTCGCTCGACCGCTCCCTGCTGCGTCTGACGGCCCTCGAGCTCGATGACTACGTTACGCTCGCCGATATCACCGGGATTTTCTCGAGCTTCGAGATCATGCAGCAGGCAAAGACTGAGCTTAAGGATTGCATTGTCAAGCTGGGCAACCAGGGCAAGCTCGTGCAGATGCAGCTCGAGCAGCTCGCCGGCTCCAGCATGGATACCGAGTACGACCTGATGATTCGCGACTATGCGAGTGATTCCTCCGAGGCCAATGCCGAAAAGATCCGCGCCAACCTGAGCCGTATGACGCCTAAGGACCTGTCCGACCCACAGCATGTGGCGGCGGTTCTGGGTTACGACGACCTGGACGAGGACTCCGTCATGACGCCGCTGGGCCTGCGCACGCTTTCGCGCGTGTCCGTCGTGCGCGACGGCGTGGCCGAGAAGATCGTCGACGAGTACGGCTCGCTGCAGGAGCTCATGGATGACATCAGCGAGGATCCGGAGCGCCTGGGCGACTTTGGCGTCAACAACCCTGCCATTCTTGCGGACTCCCTGTACCGCATGAAGGGTACCAAACAGGGGAACGCATAATGGCGCCCGTATGCGCCGTGGTCGTTGCCGGCGGCAGCGGCCAGCGCTTTGGAAATCCCGGCGGCAAGCAGCTCGTTAACGTGGCGGGCCGTCCGCTCATGAGCTGGTCCATCCGCGCGTTCGATCGTAGCAACAAGGTCGGCCACATCGTGGTGGTGTGCCCTGCCGAGCGCCGTGCCGAGATGCGCCGCCTGGCCATCGACCCGTTTGACTATGACACGCCCATCAGTTTTGCCGATGCCGGCGACACCCGCCAGGACTCCACCCGTGCCGGCGTGCATGCGGTACCGGCGGGTTTCGAATATGTCGCCATCCACGACGGCGCCCGTCCGCTCATCACGACCGAGGCCATCGATCATGCGGTCGACGTGCTCGTGAGCGACCGTGCTCTCGACGGTATCGTGTGCGGTCAGCCCGCGATCGACACGCTCAAGATCGTCGATGGCGACAACATCGTCGAGACGCCGCCGCGCGAGCTGTACTGGGCCGCGCAGACGCCGCAGATCTTTAGCGTCGACGCCATGAAGCGCGCTCACGCCGCTGCTATCGCCGAGGGCTTTATCGGTACCGACGATTCATCGCTGGTCGAGCGCATGGGCGGGCGCGTCCGCTGCGTCCAGAGCCCGCGCGATAACCTTAAGGTGACGGTGCCCGAGGACCTGCGTCCCGTAACCGCGATTCTGCTTGGCCGCATGGCCGAGGGAGAGGACCTTCCCCATGTTCAGTAACCTGCGCATTGGCCATGGCTACGACGTTCACCGTTTGGTGGAGGGGCGTCGATGTATCATCGGCGGGGTCGACATCCCCTACGAGCGCGGCCTGCTGGGCCACTCGGATGCCGATGTGCTCGCGCACGCCTTGGCCGACGCCATTCTGGGCGCCTGCCGCGGGGGAGATATCGGCAAGCTATTCCCCGACACCGATCCCGCCTACGAGGGTGCCGATTCGATGGTGCTGCTCGCCCGCGTGATGGACTATGCGCGCGAGCTGGGCTTTGAGTTTGTCGATGCCGATTGCACCATTGCCTGTCAGCAACCCAAGATCACTCCGCACCGCGATGCCATGCGCGCCAACCTTGCCCATGCCCTGGGCGTCGACGTGGAAAACGTGGGCGTCGCCGCCACTACGACCGAAAAGCTCGGTTGGGAAGGCCAGGGCGAGGGAATCGGTGCCTGGGCCGTCTGCCTGCTACAGAAAACCGTTAAGGAGTAACGAATGCGTATCTACAACAGCGCTACCCATAAAAAGGAAGAGTTCCAGCCCATCGAGTCCGGCAAGGTCCGCATGTACGTGTGCGGCCCCACGGTCTACGACAACATCCACATCGGCAATGCCCGCACGTTCATCAGCTTTGACGTGATTCGCCGCTGGCTCATCGCGAGCGGCTACGAGGTCACGTTCGCCCAGAACCTCACCGATGTCGACGACAAGATCATCAAGCGCGCCAACGAGCAGGGCAGAACGGCCGCCGAGGTCGCGACGGAGTTCTCCGACAAGTTCATCGGCGTTATGCGCGCCGCCAACGTGCTCGATCCCGATGTGCGCCCCCGCGCCACCAAGGAGATCGGCCCCATGATCGCTATGATCAAGACGCTCATCGAGCAGGGCCACGCTTACGCAGCCGATAACGGCGACGTGTACTTTGCCGTGCGCAGCGATTCCAACTATGGTCAGGTCTCGGGCCGCAACATCGATGACCTTATGGTTGGCGCGCGCATCGAGGAGAACGAGGACAAGAACGATCCGCTCGACTTTGCCCTGTGGAAGGCCGCTAAGCCCGGCGAACCCAGCTGGCCGAGCCCCTGGGGCGAAGGCCGTCCCGGTTGGCACACCGAGTGCGCCGCCATGGTGCACCGCTACCTGGGCACTCCGATCGACATCCACGGCGGCGGCTCCGACCTTGCCTTCCCGCATCACGAGAACGAGTGCGCCCAGGCCACCTGCGCCTGGCACCAGGGCTTCTCCAACACCTGGATGCACACGGGCATGCTGCTGGTCGACGGCGAGAAGATGTCCAAGTCGCTCGGTAACTTCTTTACGCTGGCCGAGGTGCTCGAGCAGCACTCTGCCGCGGCCCTGCGCCTGCTGATGCTGCAGACGAGCTATCGCTCGCCTCTCGATTTCTCTTGGGAGCGCCTGGAGGGTGCCGAGAACTCGCTCACGCGTATCGCCGGTACGGTCGAGAACCTGCGCTGGGCCGCGAACCATGCGACGGCCGATGCCGATGAGGCAGCATCCGAGGCGTTTGCCGCCAAGGCCGCCGAGACCCGTGCCACCTTTAAGGAGTGCATGGACGACGACTTTAACACCGCCGGTGCCATGGGTGCCGTCTTTGGCTTTGTGACCGAGTGCAACCAGTACCTGGAGCAGGCGGGCGACGCTGCCGACAAGGCCGCCGCGCTTGCCGCCGCCGATACGCTGGTCGAGCTGCTCGATACGTTTGGCGTTGAGCTTCCCGAGCCCAAAGTCGAGCTGCCGCTTGGCCTGCTGGGCGTTGCCGCCGGTTTGGTTGCCTACACTGGTGACGACGTGGATGAGGCCGCTGCCAAGATTCTCGAGGCTCGCGCCGATGCCCGTGCCGCCAAGAACTGGGATCTGGCAGACGCCATCCGCGACCAGCTCAAGGACTTGGGTCTGACGATTGAAGATACGGCCGCCGGCACTCGTATTAAGACTCTCTAATCCCTGCGGGTTTTCCAAGCACCCGACCGCCCGAGCCACGGCACCTTGCCTTTCAATCGTCGGGCATGACCTCAAGGTCTATGCCCTTCTCTTTCAAGGCAATCTGCCGCACCTCGGGCGGTCGGTCTATTTGTTTCGTTTGATAGTTGTATTTAGGAGGTCGCTTTATGGCCGACAATCGCAAGTGTGCGCCTCGTGGTGGCAAACAGGCTGCTTCTGGCTCGCGTCCGATTCGCCGCAACGACCGCGCTGCCACTCCCAAGGGCCAGCGCGAGCGCTCCCAAGCCCAGGCTGCGCGTTCGCAGCGAGATCGCAACCGCGACAACGTTCAGGTTCCCAAGGGCGAGTTTATCGAAGGTCGTCGTGCTGCCGCCGAGGCACTGCGTACCGGCTTTCCCGTCAAGTGCGCGCTCATCGCCGAGGGCGGGGAGCGCGATGCCGCCTTGTCGCGCCTGGTCGACGACCTCAACGCCGCGGACGTCCGCATTAAGTATGTGCCGCGCACGCAGCTCGATGCGCTGTCGAGCCATGGCGCTCACCAGGGCATTGCGCTCGAGGTGGGCAATTTCCCCTATGCCGATGTCGCCGATATTCTCGATCGCGCGGGTGAAGGACCGGCGCTCGTCGTCGTGCTCGACCATGTGACCGACGATGGCAATTTTGGTGCGATCGTGCGCTCTGCCGAGGTCGTGGGCGCAGCGGGCGTCATCATTGCCAACAAGCGCGCCGCCGGTGTGACCGTGGGCAGCTACAAAACCTCCGCTGGTGCCGTCATGCACCTGCCCATCGCGCAGGTTCCCAATATCGCCCGAGCGCTTGACGACCTCAAGGCCGCCAGCTTTTGGGTGGGCGGTGCTTCCGAGCACGCCGAGGGCAGTTGCTGGGATGCTCCCTTCGAGGGCCGCGTTGCGCTCGTCATGGGCTCCGAGGGCGACGGCATCTCGCGCCTAGTGCTCGAGAAATGCGACTTTTTGACCAAGCTTCCCCAGCGCGGCATGACCGAGAGCCTCAATGTTGCCCAAGCGACCACGGCGCTGTGCTTTGAGTGGCTGCGCCGCAACGCCGGCGAGCTCATGGGGGAGGAGTAGCGCATGTCCAAGAAGAACCGCGCCAAGTCCAAGGCCAAGCGCTTTGGCGAGGGCTCGGCCAAGCCAATTGTTTCGGCCGCAACCTATGGCGTGGGCGGCAATGCGTTTGCGCAGGCTATCGCCGATCCGGTCTCGACGGTGCACTCCAATAAGCCTGAGCTTTTGGTGGTCGACGGCTACAACGTGATTCACTGCACGCCGCGCTACGAAAAGCTCGTGTACGACCATTCCGACGATCCGTATTCCAGCGACGTCCACGATATGGCTCGTACTGCGCTCATCAACGATGTCGCGGCGTTTGCCCAGGGCCGTTACGAGGCCGTGATCGTGTTCGACGGCGCGGGCAACATCTCCAGCGAGCGCCCCAACCTGCCGGCCCGTGGCGTGCGCATCGAGTTTTCGCCGACGGGCGTCTCCGCCGATACCGTGGTGCAGAAGCTCTGCATCGAGGCGCGCGAGGAAGGCCGCGCGTGCTCCGTGGTGTCGAGCGACGGCACGATCCAGGCCGTTGTCATGGGTAAGGGCGTTACGCGCATCTCGAGCCGCATGCTGGTGGACGAGATCAAGCAGATCGATAACGACGTTCACGAGGCAGAGGAAGCTCCGCAGATCAAGATGACTTTGGGCAGTCGCCTGAGCCCCGATGCCCTGGCAAAGCTCAAGGCCCTGCGCGGGAGGTAGGTAAACCTTCTATGGGGAGCTGCTTTCTCGATTGACCAACCAACTGGTTTGTAATCAATGGGTTGCGGATTGGCATCGCCAAAGCGAATAGTTTTTTGGCTCTGGCGAACAGATAAAACTATTCGTTCTGGCGAATAGTTTTGAGATGTGGTCGGGTGAAGGGTCTGTTGCGCCCCGTCCGCAATTCCTTTATTCTTAACAGGCTTCGCGCGAAAGCGCCAAGTGTGCCAGTGTGGCGCAACGGTAGCGCAACTGATTTGTAATCAGTGGGTTGCGGGTTCGATTCCTGTCACTGGCTCCATGAGAGTTTCGGGCTCTGTCTCCAAGAGGGACAGGGCCCGTTTCTATTTAGGTGGTGCGCCATCGGGTTAGCGCCCATCCCGTTTTTGGTTTGTCTCGTCCTCCAGTTTGTCTAAATCTGTAACACCAAGACCGATATTCGGCATCTAACTGTTACAGATTGAGATGAAACTTAGGGTGTTTTAGGGGTGACGCATAATTTCTTTCGCAAATTGACAACCGCATAGCGGAACACGGCCCGCGCCCCGTCATATGATTTCTAGC
>CAKXKM010000096.1 GCA_934876235.1 Collinsella sp. AF02-46-1
GCTTTACCGCGCGTCAGGGCTACTTTGGCCGCTGGTTGCTCTTGGTGATCCTGGGCGCGTTCCAGGCCATCATCGTTACGGTAGGCGATCTGGTGATCGGCGTGCAGTGCGTCAGCCCGCTGCTGTTCGTGCTGGGCGGCATCGCCATCTCGTTCACCTACGTCAATATCATCTATGCGCTGTCCACCACGTTTAAGCATATCGGCAAGGCTATCGGCGTCATTCTCGTCATCGTGCAGATCCCGGGTTCGTCGGGCATGTACCCCATCGAGATGATGCCCGGCTTCTTCCAGTGGCTGCACCCGCTGCTGCCCTTTACCTACGGCATCAATCTGCTGCGCGAGACGGTCGGCGGCATGTATTCGTTCAACTACCTGTTTAACCTGTGCATTCTGGGCGTGTTCTTGATCGTGGCGCTCTTTATCGGCCTGCAGCTGCGTCCGCTGCTGCTCAACCTTAACCTGCTCTTTGATAAACAGCTTTCCACGACCGGTATGATGATTTGCGAGTCCAACGACCTGCCGCGCCAGCGCTACTCGCTGCGCACGGCCATGCGTGTCATGCTCGATTCCGATTCGTACCGTCGCGAACTGCTCGATCATGCGGTCGCCTTTGAACATCGCTACCCGTACTACATCAAGGGCGGTTTTGCCGCCGTGGTGGGCGTTCAGGTCCTGCTCTTTGTCCTGTCGACGGTTCTCGATATCGACAATAACGGCAAGATCATCCTGCTTGTCATTTGGATCATCTCGGTTATTGCCATCTGCGGCTGGCTTATCAATATCGAATATATCCGCGCGAGCCTCAATACCCAGATGCGCATCTCGGCGCTTTCGGATGAGGACCTTCGTCGCGAGATGCGCGAGCACACGGCCGCCATTCCTGCCGCCCGCCACATGTTTGGTCTCAACGCCAGCGAGCGTGGTGCCAAGGGCGGCGATCAGTCCACGGGCCGCTTGCCGCATATCGGCTCGCACCATAAATCTCAGGGCAGCGACAACACAGCCATAAATGATGGAGATACCGCCCCGTTCGGCAAGCACTCCAAGGGAGGTGAGGCATAAATGAAGAACATCCTGCATCTGTTTAGGCGCGATGTCCAAAACGTGTCTCGCTCCGTGATCGGCTTGATTGTCGTGATGGGCCTCATTATCGTGCCGTGCCTGTACGCGTGGTTTAACATCGCCGGCAGCTGGGATCCGTACGGCAACACCGGCAATCTTAAGATTGCCGTGGTCAACACCGATGAGGGTTACGAGAGCGATCTGATCCCCGTCGAGGTTAACGTGGGCGAAAACGTGACCGCCACCCTACGTGGCAACGAGAGCTTCGATTGGGTTGTGCTTAACGATCGCGAAAAGGCTATCGAGGGCGTTAAGTCGGGCGCGTACTATGCTGCCGTCGTTATTCCCAAAACGTTTAGCGCTGACATGATGACGCTTTTCTCGACCGACGTGAAACACGCCGATATCGAGTTTTACGAGAACCAGAAGGCCAACGCCATCGCGCAGATCGTGACCGAGAAGGGTTCGAGCGCCGTTCAGAACCAGGTTAACGAATCTTTTACCGAGACCATTACGAGCATCGGTCTTAAGACGGTGTCCAGCCTGCTCGATTACATGAGCACCGACCAGGTCAGCAACTTTATCGCCAACCTGTCCTCGACGCTCGGCGATTCGGTCCAGGACCTGCAGGACGTTCAGGCCAGCGCAACGTCGCTGGCGGGCATTTTGAGCTCTACGTCCGATTCGCTGACGTCGGCGAGCGGTATGCTCCAGCAGACGGGTACGGTCGATGAGTCGACCAAGCAGTTGATGGAGCATGCCAAGAGCGGCATGAGCGATTCCAAAGAAGCGCTGAAGGCCGCCAACGACGCCATCAACGCCGCGATTGACGGAAGCGCGGGCTCGTTCGACAACGTGTCTGCCGAGCTTGCGAAGGCATTCGACACCGCAAACCAGCATGTGGACCTTACGGTGTCCCAACTCAACGATGCCGCTGCGGCCCTCAATGCGCGCGCCAAGGATATCGATGAGATGGCCGATCAGCTCCGCAGCCTTGCCGACCAGGTGAGCGATGAGAATTTGAAGGGCGGCCTCAAGTCCGCCGCGACGTCGCTGGACAGAATCGCCGTTGAGTACCGCAACAATGCCAAGGATCTGGCGGCCACCGCGAAGTCTCTCTCCGATAGCATGGCCGAGGTCAACAACTCGCGTGCCGAGGTCGATCAGGCCATCGCCGATGCCAAGGCCGGTATCGCGGGTGCCAAATCCGATTACGATTCCACGTTCTCGGTTAAGGCCAAGGAGCTCAAGAAGACCGTCTCGGGGGTTCTGGATTCACTGAATGGTATTTCGGGCGATCTGGATAGTGCCGTAGACGACCTGACCGACGCATCCGGTTCGCTGGCAAAGGGCCTCTCTAAGGCTGCAAAGCTGGTCAACAAGGCTTCTGATCAGCTGGGCGAGGCGTCGGGCAAGATCAGCGCGTTTAAGGACGAGCTCGACGGTGCCCTTATGTCTGATGATCTAGCCACGATCAAGACGATGATCGGCAATGATCCCGAGGGCCTGGCCGTGTCGCTTTCCGGCCCCGTCGCGCTCGACCGCAAGCCGGTCTATCCGATTCGCAATTACGGTTCGGCCATGGCGCCGTTCTACACGATTCTGTCGCTATGGGTCGGCTCGATCGTACTGGCGGCCATGATGAAGGTCTCGGTTGACGATGAGCTCATCAACGAGCTCATCCCCGTGCGTCTGCACGAGATCTACCTGGGTCGTTACCTGTTCTTTGGCGGTCTGGCCCTGCTACAGGCGACGCTCGTGTGCGCGGGCGACATCCTGTTCTTTGGCATTCAGTGCGACAACCCGCTGCAGTTTGTGTTGGCGGGCTGGGTCGCGAGTCTCGTGTTCTCCAATATCGTCTACACGCTTACGGTGTCGTTTGGCGATATCGGCAAGGCGCTCGCTGTCGTGCTGTTGGTCATGCAGGTCGGTGGTTCGGGCGGCACATTCCCCATCGAGATGACCGGCCCTGTGTTCCAGGCGATCTATCCGTTCTTGCCGTTCACTCACGGTATCAACGCCATGCATGCCGCCATGGCTGGCGCCTACCATATGGAGTACTGGGTTGAGCTGGGTATTCTGGCGAGCTATCTGGTTCCGTCGCTAGCCCTGGGCGTCGTCTTCCGCCGTCCGGTCATCAAAGCCAACGACTGGATTATCGAAAAGCTGGAGTCGACAAAGCTAATTTAATGCGGCAGCGTTAACGCTGATGCAGCGTCGGCCGGTCCGCCGTTCGGTAGAACGGCGGAACAAAACGCTTTAGCGGGCTGGATTGCGTGGGTTGCTTGGTTGTTGCTACAGTAGCGGGGCGTGCCGGGGGTCCGGTGCGCCCCGTTTTTATTTGACCATGAGGCGGCACGCAGCCATACGCGTGCGGACACCACGCCCAGATTGAGTGTGAGGATGTTCCATGGCCCAATACGCTGCCAACGAAATCGAAAACTTGCCCGATAGCCCTGTAGCCCGCGAAGACCTGGGTGCCGGTGGTGCCTCTCGCGGCGCCGGCGCACGCTCGCCGCTGTTCTGGAAGGTCCTGCTACTTTCGGTGGCGGTCGTTTGGGGTTACTCCTTTACCACTATGAAGGGCGCGCTCGACACCATTCCGGCGTTCGAGCTGGTCTACGTTCGCTTTCTCCCGGCATCACTGGTAATGTTTGCCATTTTCCATAAGCGCATCGTCGCTCATTTCAATGCCCGCAACCTGATCGTCGGGCTTGGCATGGGCGCGCTCATGTGGGGTGCCTACGGTTTGCAGACGGTCGGCCTGGCGCAGACCACGGCAGGCAAGAATGCTTTTTTGACGGGCACGTATTGCATCCTTGTGCCGTTCGCGAGCTATTTTCTGAGCGGCGAAAAGCTCACCCGCTACAACCTGGGTGCAGCACTGCTGTGCTTGGCGGGCATTGGCCTGGTGGCGCTCGATAGCGTCGAGTTCAACATCGGTGACGTCATTACGCTGGCGGGTGCGGTCTTTTTCGCCATCCAGATGGCGGTGACCGCCAAGTACGGTCGCAAAATGGACATCAACGTCATCACGTTTTGGATGTTTATGGGCAACGGCGTGCTGAGCCTGGTCTCGTCGCTGCTATTCGAGACCCAAGCGCCTCTGTCCGTGTGGACGCCGAGCTTTATCGGTGCGATGGCGTTTCTCTCGGTGGGCTGTACGTGCGTGGCCCTGCTCATCCAAAACGTCGGCCTGGCGCATGTCCCGGCCTCGACGGGCTCGCTGCTCCTTTCCATGGAGTCGCCTTCGGGTGCGCTGTTCTCGGTGCTGCTGATGGGGGAGGCGCTCACCTCGCGCCTGCTCGCCGGCTTCGCCCTTATCTTCCTATCGATTATTTTGAGCGAGACGCATTTCGACTTTTTGCGCAAAAAGCCGAGAACGCGATTGTAAACAACTTGTTGCGCCGCCCTTCTGGGGTGGCGTTTTTTTATGCCTTGCCTTTAAAGTTATGCATTGCACTTTAGAACATGAAAGTGCCTACTGCTAAAACTTCACTGGAGGGCATCTATGGCACCAGCTCTGTCCGATTTTCAACCGCAATCAGCGCCCAAGGCCACCGCGGCGGCGCAGGCCGCTATCGGTGACGGTCTTGTTGCAGAGGCCCAGGCTATTTCAGGCGAGCTCGCTGCGTGGCGACACGATTTGCACCAGATGCCCGAGCTTGGTAACGACCTCCCGCAGACCTCTGCGTATATCCAGGCGCGCCTGACCGAGATGGACATCCCGTTTGCCACGCTCGTTGATGGTTCCTGTGTTGTGGGCCTTGTCGGTGCCGGTGCTGCCGCGGCCCAGGGCAATGGAGCCTGCACGGACGAACAGGCCGGTACGGTTATTATGCTGCGTGGCGACATGGATGCCCTGCCCGTTGCCGAAGAGTCGGGCGAGCCTTTCGCCTCTACGAACGGCTGCATGCATGCTTGCGGTCACGATATGCACGCGACGGCGCTGCTTGGTGCGGCGCGCCTGCTCAAGGCCCGCGAGGCCGAGCTTGTCGACGCCAACGCTACTGTCAAACTGCTGTTCCAGCCGGGCGAGGAGACCTTTGAGGGTGCCCGCGCCGCCATCGCCGACGGTCTGCTGCAGAACCCGCGTCCTCAGGCGGCTTTTGCCATGCATGTTAACAGCCAATCGCCGCTCGGCCTGGTGCTCTATGGGAGCCCGGCGCTTTCGGGCGTGTATGGTTTCCGCATCACGCTGCAGGGCAAGGGTGGCCATGGCTCGAGCCCCGAGATCTGCATCGACCCCATCACGGCCGGCGTGCATGTGCACCTGGCGCTTCAGGAGCTTATCGCTCGCGAAGTGCCGGCGGCCAAGGAGATCGCGCTTACCGTTGGCAAGTTCGCCGGCGGTCAGGCCGCAAATGTCATCCCCGACACTTGTGTGCTCGAGGGAACGCTGCGCGGCTTTGACGTCGAGCTCATGGAGCATCTCAAGACCCGCATCGCGGAGGTCGTTAACGGCGTTGCCACGACCTATCGTACGCCGGCGACCATCGAGACGCTCTCGGATGTTCCGCCGCTCGTACTCGATGACGACATGACTCAGGTATCGCTGGGCTATGTGGGTGCGACATTGCCCAAGGCCGCTTTCCTGCCGTTGTTCCATGCCATGGCGAGCGAGGACTTTGCGCTTATCTCGAGCGAGATACCGAGCGCGTACTTTACGATCGGCGCAGCTGTGACCGATACGGACGAGCACTTTGCCCAACACCATCCCAAGGCACGCTTTAACGATGCCGAGCTGCCGCTCGGCGCCGCGGCTTATGCGGCAGTCGCTTTGGGCTATATCGCCGACCACCGGTAGCACCCGGCCTTGCCTTTCAAGCCTGCGGGCATGGCCATAAGGCCTATGCCCTTGTCTTTCAAGGCAATCTTGGGCACTACCGGCGCCCGGCGCAGGCTATTCGTTTGTTTAAAAGGAGCAGTATGTCCCGGCAGCATAAATTCTTCCCCGGTTGGCTCGTCGTGGCCTCCGGCTTTGTCATCATGGCCACGTGCTACACGATTTTCGTTAACTGCATGAGTCTGTTCCAGCCGCTCATCGTCAGCGACTTGGGCATTTCTCTTGCGCAGTACAACATCTCCAACGCCCACGATCGCCGCGTCCAAGCAGTTTGGCATGGCCGACCTCGGTAAGGTCACGGGCACCATTACCTCGCTCGAGATGGTCGGCGGCACCGTGGGCGCTATCGTCTCGGGCGTGCTGTTCGATGCCACGGGCTCCTTTGCGAGCACCTGGATCGTGTGCCTGGCGTGCTCCGTGGTCATGCTCGTGTTCCTGCTGGCATCCGAGCCCATCGCCGCCAAGCTGCGCGCAAGCGTGGCGGGGGAGTAGCGGGTCGCCGCCTATTCCTGTTTGTCTGTTC
>CAKXKM010000097.1:0-5978 GCA_934876235.1 Collinsella sp. AF02-46-1
ATGTTAAGCCTGTGGCATAGCTTCTGCTTGCCTCGTTCCGCTCCCCATCGTTAGGACTTATGCACATGGACCAGCGTTCCGTACGCGATATTCTTGCCGGTAAAACCTACTTTATCCGCACCTTTGGCTGCCAGATGAATCAGCACGACTCCGAGCGTGTGAGCGGTCTGCTTGATTCGTATGGCTGCCTCATGGCGCTCGATCCCGCGCATGCCGATATCGTTGTCTTCATGACGTGCTGCGTGCGCGAGGCCGCCGATACTCGCCTGTACGGTCAGTGCAATTCCTGCAAAAGCCTGCCGCCTTCGCCTTCGGGCAAGCGCGTGGTTGCCGTTGGCGGTTGCATCGCGCAGCGCGATGGCGAGGGCCTGCTCACCAACGTCGATAATGTCAATGTCATTTTTGGCACGCATTCCATCGCACATGTGGCCGAGCTCATTGCCGAGGCGTTCCTTGATGGTAAGCGTCATATCCGTGCCAATGAGCATGAGGATACGGACGCCATGAGCATGCCGTGGCATCGCGAGACCCAGTATCACGCTTGGGTGCCCATCATGACAGGCTGCAATAATTTCTGCACCTATTGCATCGTGCCGTATGTGCGTGGTCGCGAAAAGAGCCGCCCCTTCGAGGAGATTGTCGACGAGGTGACCGGTTTGGTACGCCAGGGCGTGCGTGAGATTACGCTGTTGGGCCAAAACGTTAACTCATATGGTCGCGATCTGTTTGGCAAGCCGCGTTTTGCCGATCTGCTGCGTGCCGTGGGCGATACGGGTGTGGAGCGTATCTTCTTTACGTCTTCACATCCCAAGGACCTGCTGCCCGAGACCATCGATGCCATGGCCGAGACGCCTGCCGTTATGCCGCAGCTGCATCTGGCCGTCCAGTCAGGTTCGACGCGGATCCTCAAAGAGATGAATCGCCGTTATACACGCGAGGACTATCTGGGCCTTGTCGATCGCATTCGCAACCGCATGCCCGACATCGCGCTCTCGACCGACATTATCGTTGGCTTCCCGGGTGAGACTGAAGAGGACTTTGAGCAGACGTTCTCACTTGCCGAGACGGTCCGCTATGCTCAGGCCTATACCTTCATCTATTCCAAGCGCGCCGGTACCCCGGCCGCCGAGATTGACGATCCTACGCCGCATGAGGTTATTCTCGAGCGTTTCAACCGCCTGGTTAAGGTTATCGAGACAACGGCACACGAGTATAACCAGGGTGAGCTTCATACCGTGGTGCCGGCACTCATTGAGGGAACGAGTAAAAAGAACGACGCGGTCCTGCTGGGCAAGAGTCCCAAGAATCAGACCGTGCATGCGCCTATCCCCGAGGGTTACAGCATCGATCAGCTTGTTGGCAAGATCGTTGATGTTGACGTTGACGTTGCCAAGACCTGGTATTTATCCGGTTCCGTTGTGGGCGAGCCGCGCTAATGGTTTCTTCCGGGGCAGGTCTTTCCGCCGTTGCGATCGTCGGTCCGACGGCGGTTGGTAAGAGTGATGTTGCCGACCGTTTGGCAGCTCGTCTTTCGTCCGAAGTGCTGTCGTGCGATGCGATGCAAATCTATCGCGGCATGGACATCGGTACCGCAAAGATGGCGCCCGATGAGTGCACGGCGCCGCTGCGTCTCGTCGACATTGTAGAGCCGGGTGTGGCATATTCTGCTGCGCTTTATCAGGCTGACGCTCGCGCGCATGTTGAACGTCTCCTTGGTTCGGGTTGCCTGCCGGTTTTTTGCGGAGGTACGGGGCTATATCTCAAGGCAGCCCTCGATGAGATGGACTTTCCCTCGGGTGAACTTGAGGACGATCGCCGTGTGGGCTATCAGGAGCTTGCCGAGCGTATTGGCGAGGAAGGACTTCATGCCCTGCTTGCCGAGCGCGATCCAGAATCGGCTGCTGTTATTCATCCCCATAACGTGCGGCGTGTGATTCGTGCGCTCGAGATGCATGATGATGGTATCTCCTATGCACAGCAAAAAAGTCAGTTTAGTTTTCCGCGCGAGCATTATCATGCCCTATGGTTTGGTCTGACGCGTAATCGCGAGGTGCTCTACGAGCGCATTAATCTGCGCGTCGATCTGATGTTTGAGCAGGGTCTTGTCGATGAGGTCCGCGGTCTTATGGCCCAGGGGCTGGGAGATGCCCTGACGTCGATGCAGGCAATTGGTTATAAAGAGATCATTGATGCTTTCAATGGCGTGATGAGCATGGATGAGGCCCGCGAACTCATTAAGATGCGTTCGCGTCGTTATGCCAAGCGTCAGCTTTCGTGGTTTAAGCGCGATGACCGTATCGTGTGGTTTGATATGGATGAATGTACGATCGATGAGGTCGTTGAGGATATCCTGCATCGTATTGAGGCTGCCTAATGGCCCGTTTCCCCCTTGTTCCCACGGCACCCGAGCCCGAGCGTGCCATTTTAGTTGGTGTTGAGTGGCGCGACAATGCATGGCCGCTCGATCGCTCGCTTGATGAGCTGGAGCGTCTTGCCCACACAGCTGGTGCCCGGTGCGTGGCACGCTTGTCGCAGCGTTTGGTAAAGCCGTATCCTAAATCGTTTATCGGTTCCGGTAAGGTTGAAGAGCTGTGCGGCCTGGTGCATCGCATGGATGCCGATGTCGTTATTTTTGACGACGACCTGACCCCCTCGCAGCAATCCTATTTGGAGAAAGCCGTGGGCGAGCCGGTAAAGATTATCGATCGCACAGCACTGATCCTGGATATCTTTGGCCTGCATGCTCAGACGCGTGAGGGACGCCTGCAGGTACAGCTGGCACAGCTTCAATATTTGTTGCCTCGCCTGCGTGGCATGTGGAGCCATCTCGCCAAGGAGCAGACGCGCGGCGGCATCGGCTCACGTTTTGGTCAGGGCGAAAGTCAGCTCGAGGTCGACCGTCGCCTCATTCGTAATAAGATCGCTGCGCTTCGTCGTGAGCTCAAGCAGGTTGAACAGCGTCGCGATGTTCAATCCAAGAGTCGCATTGAGTCACCGGCGTTTCGCGTCGCGTTAGCCGGTTATACCAATGCCGGTAAATCGACGTTACTCAATCGTCTGACCGGCTCTACGGTACTTTCGCAGGACAAGCTGTTTGCTACGCTCGACCCGACGACGCGTTCGTATCGTCTGCCCGGCGGTCGCGGCATGACGATTACCGATACCGTCGGCTTTATTCAAAAGCTGCCCCATGGTCTGGTCGATGCCTTTAAATCGACGCTGTCCGAGGTTTTGGGTGCCGATCTAATTCTCAAAGTCGTAGATGCGTCTGACGAGGACTATGAGCGGCAGCTGGAGGCTGTTGACCGCGTGCTTGATGAGATCGGCGCCGGAGAGCGTTTAACGCTGACCGTATTCAATAAAATCGATCTTCTCGATAGCGTCGATCGATTGAGTTTCCGTCGTCGCTATCCGGAGGCCGTTCTGTTCTCGGCCCAAACGGGCGAGGGGCTCGACGATCTCGTCGACCGGATTGCTCGCGAGGCAGCTGCCACCGATGTGTTGCTCTCCGCTGATATCCCGTATCGTGAGGGCGCTCTCATCACGCTGGTGCATGAGCAGGGAACCCTTCTGCATGAGGAATATCTCGAGGACGGCGTTCGCATTGTGGCGAAACTGCCGGCTCGTATTGCACCGCGGCTCGAGCGTTATCGCACCGAGTAGACGAGCTCCAAAATGCCCAGAATGATGGGCTGATGCAGCAGATAAAAGGGGAGAGCGTGACGTCCAAGGCTGGCGAGCGCCGGCAGGGGGTTGGCGTAGGTCCAGCTAGGGACGGTCTTATCGATACTCTGCGCTATGTGTGCGGCGAAGTATCCTGCAAGATACATAAAGATAAACGGGATGATGGGGTAGTAATCACCTGAGACAAACCCAGGGCTCGGAAATCCCAGCCACGCCAGGTAGGGGGCAGGGTAGATCGTTTTGGGGATGCTCCAGGTGAGGGCGAACAACACAAGGCATAGGGGCATGCCCCATCTCGCCGTTATCTTCTTAAGGACGGGATCGGTCAACGCCACGATGCCGGTGCATGCGGCCATGCAGTAGATGATGCCAAAATTAACCGAATCGTCGACTGAGACAAGTGTTGTTGCCAACCAGACAACGAGTGCTGCTAAGGCGTATTTGGCGGCACGTTTGATATTGTTGCGCGAAAGAGTGCACATCCAACCCGCGATAAACAAAAATACCCAGCTGATGCTGGCGCGCCAGACGTCTTGAAAGACAGTCTGGGTAAACCAAGGCATATCCCAGCCGTACAGGTAGGCAAGATCATAGCAAGCGTGAAAACCTGCCATAGAAATCATCGTAAACCCGCGGACGGTATCAAAGATGGTGATGCGTTTTTGCATTAGGAGAACCGGCGCATCAAGCCGACGACTTTGCCCAGGATAACGGGATTCGTTGCATAGATAGGCTCCATGGTGTCATTCTCAGGCTGCAGGCGTACGCGTCCCTGCTCCTTGTAGAACGTCTTGACGGTCGCTGAACCATCGATCATGGCCACGACAATTTCGCCGTTCATGGCATTCTTTTGTTCACGGACGATGATGTAATCGCCATTGAAGATGCCGACATTGATCATTGAGCTCCCATGCACCTCAAGGATAAAGGAACCCTGATCAGTCGCGATTTCGGTCGGGATAGTAAACGTGTCTTCGATATTCTGCTCGGCCAGAATGGGGATCCCAGCCGCGACGCGACCAACGAGCGGTAGCGAGACCGTTCCGCGAGGGGCGGTGGGCTCGTCAGATTTAGAAATTGAGACAGAGGAACCGTCCTCGTTAAAGAGTTCCAGGGCGCGCGGTTTGGTGGCATCGCGCTTGAGTAGCCCTCGCGCCTCCAGGGCAGAGAGATGGGCGTGCACGGTGCTGGGGGAGGAAAGGCCCACGGCAGAAGCCATCTCGCGCACGCTGGGCGGATAACCCTTCTCCTGCTGATATTCCTTGATGAAGTCGTAAATTTGCTGCTGACGCTTGGTAATTTTGCGAGCCATCAGGGCATCCTCTCTACCAATGTCAAACAAATGTTCGAATTTTGCTTGACAGGAACAACTGTTCGAAGATAATAATAACCGAACATTCGTTCTCGCGCTAGACATTTTTGTCCGCGCGGCTTGATAAAACTGTTCTCAGCAAAACACGCGAGAGGAGAACATGATGAACGCAACGAATATGGTCCAGGGTAACCTCGCCCTTAAGCTCGAGACGCCTGCAGAACCTACTTTTACGGTTGTTCAGGGTGGCCGCTCCGGCATTCAGCCTTTGACCGTAAAGCCTGCTCGCAATCAGCAGGCTGTAGTCGCGCCGGCCCGCGTTGCCCTGAAGGTTCCGACGATTGTCGCCGTCGCCGTTGCGCTTACGCTCTTCTTTGTCCTCGCTACTTCGGTCTTTAGCGCTCGTCACGCCGCGTATGCCGAGTCCGTTTCCAACATTACTTACGAGACCATTCGCGTTCAGACTGGCGATTCTCTTTGGTCGCTTGCCGTGGAATATCCAATCGAAGGCCTTTCCACGCAAGAGACTTCCGACATGATCCGTAACGTCAATCATCTGGAGCATGGTTCGCTCGCCGCCGGTGCGCATCTTAAGGTTCCTGCTCGTTCGTAATCATTATCGCGCTGCGCATGGTACCCTTGTTATCGTTTAAGAGGAGGTACCATGCGCTGTCCCAAATGCGGCAAGGCACATACCCGCGTCGTTGATTCCCGTATGCAGGAGTCAAATAACACCATTAAGCGCCGTCGCGAATGTTGCTCGTGTAACTATCGCTTTACAACGTTCGAGCGATGCGAAGACCCAATCGAGGTCATTAAGTCAGACGGAACCAAGCAGCGGTTCGATCGCAATAAGCTGCTCGTCGGCTTGATGCGCGCCACCATCAAGCGCGATATCGACACTAAGAAGCTCAATGAGATTATCGATGACATCGAGGTCGAGCTGCGCTCTCGCACACTGACGGCCGTCACGTCCCATGAG
>CAKXKM010000097.1:5988-6336 GCA_934876235.1 Collinsella sp. AF02-46-1
ACATTGTGCTCAAGCGCTTGGCCAAGATTGACAAGGTGGCGTACATCCGCTTTGCCTCGGTCTACCGCGATTTCAAAGACGTCGATGAGTTTCTGCAAGAGCTCGACAAGCTAAGGTGATTCCATGCCAAAAATTACCGTAAACATAAAGCTTCTCGATCCCACCGTCGAGCTTCCCAAATACGCCCATCCCACTGTTGCCGGCTTGGATTTGCGCTCCAACGAGGACTGCGTCCTGAAGCCCTTCGAACGCCGTCTGGTCTCTACTGGGCTGGCCATCGCCCTGCCCGACGGCTACGCCGGCTTCGTCCAGCCCCGCAGCGGCTTGGCCATCAAGCAGGGCCTGTCT
>CAKXKM010000098.1 GCA_934876235.1 Collinsella sp. AF02-46-1
GCCGAGGAGCGCTCAGCACAGGTCACGCGTGGTGGCGTATCTGTCGAGAGCATCTCAACACCCAGCCTACGCGCGCGCAGCGTTGTCGACGCCCCGCTTTACGTCTGCGGTGAAGCGCTCGACATCGACGCCGATTGCGGAGGCTTTAACCTTGCGTGGGCCTGGATCTCGGGCATTCGCGCTGCAAGCAGCCTGTAGCCGCGCAGTCTATAATCAAAAACGCATTCGGGCCGTCTGGGATACCGGACGGCCTCTTTCTTGTCTCTAAGGAGACCTCGATGATTGAAATCACCCAAGTCAACGCGTCGCTCGATGAAGCCGGCGATGAAAATGCCTGTCTCATTGTTGGCAAGCGAGTCGCCAAGTGCGTCCTACGTTGCAAGGACTCCGAGATCAAGTCCATCGAGCTCCACCGCAAGTCAATCGACGCTCGCAAAAAACGAGACGTCCATTTTATCCTGAGCTTTCGTGTTGAGCTGACTAGTCCCCACCTCGAGCGAGAAGCGATCGACAGCGTTGCCGAGCGTGACCGCTCGCGCGTACGCGCGATAGAAGACGATGAGCCTTCATTCCCCTCCCCCGCCTCCGACGCACCTCAAGAACGCCCTGTCGTTGTCGGCGCCGGATGCGCCGGCCTTTTCGCTGCGCTTACGCTCGCCGAAGCAGGTCTTAAGCCCTTGCTCATCGAGCGCGGCGACCCGGCACTTCGCCGCTCGCAGGCAATCGACCTCTTTCTAAAGGAGCGCATCCTCGACCCCGAGAGCAATATCCAGTTTGGCCTGGGCGGCGCGGGAACATTCTCGGACGGCAAGCTCAATACGGGAACCAAAAATCCCGCCCATCGCCTGATTCTTGAGACCTTCGTCGAAGCGGGCTCACCTCGCGACATCCTGTGGGACGCCAAGCCGCACATTGGCTCCGACATCCTCCCCACCGTCGTCACCAACATTTCTCAGCGCATCGAGCAGCTCGGTGGAACCGTCCGCTATCGAACAAAGCTCGTCAATATTCGAACCGATGGATCTGGCGCCATCACCGGCATTGATGTCCAATCGTCCCAAGACGCCGCTTGCGAGTCAATCGAGACAAAGCACCTCATCCTCGCCTGCGGGCATTCTGCTCGCGATATTTTTGAGCTCCTTAAGGACCACAACGTGGCCCTCGCACAAAAGACCTTTGCCATGGGCGTTCGCATCGAGCATCCGCAACGCGACATCGACCGAGCCCAATATGGAGCCTCGGCGGGACATCCAGCGCTCGGGGCGGCCCCCTACAAACTTGTTGCCCATCTTCCCAACGGCCGCAGCGTGTTCTCGTTTTGTATGTGCCCCGGCGGACAGGTTGTTGCCGCCTCTTCAGAACCGTGCCATCTGTGCGTCAACGGGGCCAGTCTCAATGCCCGCGACGGACGCAACGCAAATGCCGCCCTGCTCGTTAACGTCACGCCTGAGGACCTTCCCAACAATGACCCGCTCGCCGGCATCGAGCTCCAGCGTGCCTGCGAGGCGGCCGCCTATCGCCTGGGCGGTTCCAACTGGAACGCACCAGCACAGCTCGTCGGAGATTTCCTCGCAGGACGCGCCAGTAAGGCGCCCGGAAAGGTAAAGCCCACCTATCCGCTCGGTGTGACCTGGACGGCAATTGACGAAGCCCTGCCGCAGCATATCATCGAGTCGCTCCGCCTGGGACTTCCCCTACTCGGAAAAAAGCTACGCGGCTACGACTGCCCCGATGCCGTTCTTACCGGCGTGGAGACTCGTTCGAGCTCACCGGTCACTGTCACCCGAGACCGAACGTGCCATGCCGTGTCGACCCCGGGCCTCTACCCTTGTGGTGAGGGAGCTGGATATGCCGGCGGCATCATGAGCGCGGCCACCGACGGCATCCGTTGTGCCGAAGCCCTGATCGCAGACCTCTAACGCACGAATTCCAGCGCGCAAAAGACACAGGCCCCAAGCTCCACAGGGAACTCGGGGCCTGTTCACTATTTCTTAAACCGTGCACCCTGGCGTTTTCTGCCCGATGCGAACGTGGAACCCTTGCGGGCCTGCGAACGTAAGCGCTCGATCGTCTCGTCCTCAGACGCACCCTCGAGCATCGCCCGAATCTGAACGACGGCATCGCGCAGGCGCGCCGCCTCCTCAAAGTCCATGGCGGCAGAAGCGTTACGCATATCCTCTTCCATGGTTTCGACGATCCGCACGAGCTCGTCATGCGGCAGTTCTTCCAACTGCTCCGCAAGTGTCTGCTCGGGCGCCACCGTTTCCGGCACGCCACCCTCGCCCAACTCATCGGGCGTATAGAATGCGCCATGGCCAAGAGAGTCGCCCTTCGAGCGTCCCTTGGAACCCACGGTTTTTTCGGCCTCGGCAATAAAACTTGAGATGTCGTTGATGGCCTTGCGCACCGTCTTGGGCACAATGCCATGCTCTTCGTTATATGCCATCTGAATCTCGCGACGGCGCTGCGTCTCCTCGATGGCCTCTTTCATCGAATCGGTCACAACGTCTGCATACATGATGACTTCGCCATCGGCGTTACGGGCCGCGCGGCCAATCGTCTGAATCAGCGAACGGCGGTTGCGCAAGAAGCCTTCCTTATCGGCATCGAGAATTGCCACCAGTGAGACCTCGGGGAGATCCAAGCCCTCGCGAAGCAGGTTGATGCCAACGAGAACATCAATCTTTCCCTCGCGCAGCGTTCGCAGGATCTCGACACGGTCCATCGTCGCTGTATCGGAGTGCATGTAATTGACCTTAATGCCGGCATCAAGCAGATGGTCGGTCAGATCCTCGGCCATGCGCTTGGTGAGCGTGGTCACCAGTACGCGCTCCTTGCGGGCAACGCGCTCGCGAATCTCGTCCTCAAGATCGTCAATCTGCCCACGAACCGGACGCACATCGATCTTGGGGTCGAGCAGACCGGTCGGACGAATAATCTGCTCCACGTCGTTTTGGCTCACCCGCAGCTCGTAGTCGCCCGGTGTGGCCGAAACATAGATAAACTGGGGTATCCTTGCCTCAAACTCATCGAAGCGAAGCGGACGGTTGTCGAGCGCCGAGGGCAGGCGAAAACCATGCTCCACCAGGGTCACTTTACGCGATCGGTCGCCTTCGTGCATACCGCGAATCTGCGGCACCGTCACATGGCTCTCGTCGATGATGCAGAGCATGTCCTTGGGAAAGTAGTCAATCAAGGTAAACGGCGGCTCACCCGGCTTACGCCCGTCCAGATGACGCGAGTAGTTCTCGATGCCGTTGCAAAAGCCCATCGTTTCGAGCATCTCGAGATCATAGTCGGTACGCTGCTGCAGACGCTGTGCCTCGAGCAACTTATCAGTCGCCTTGAGCTCGGCCACACGCTTCTCGCACTCTTCACTGATTGATTTCAGAGCGGCCTTGACCTTTGGCTTCTCGGTCACGTAGTGCGATGCCGGCCATACGGGGATGGCCTCGTACTCACGAAGCATCTCTCCGGTGACCTCATCGATCTCGGCAATCAGCTCGACCTCGTCGCCAAAGAACTCAAACCGCAACGGATGCTCGGCATAAGGCGGATACACGTCGACAACATCGCCGCGCACGCGGAACGTGCCGCGCGCCAGGTCATAGTCATTGCGATCATATTGAATGTCGATAAGTGCATGGATAAAGTCATCGCGCTCGAGCGGCACCTTCTTGTCGACGTTCGGCGCCAGGCCCGCATAGTCCTCGGGAGAGCCGATACCGTAGATGCACGAGACCGATGCGACAACGATCACATCGCGTCGAGATAGCAGTGACGCGGTCGCCTGATGGCGCAGCATCTCGACCTCTTCGTTAATCGAGGAGTCTTTCTCGATATATGTATCGCTTTGCGGCACATACGCCTCGGGCTGATAGTAGTCGTAGTACGAGACAAAGTAGACCACAGCGTTGTTGGGAAAGAACTCTTTGAGCTCGCTCGCAAGCTGAGCGGCGAGCGTTTTATTGGGAGCCATGACCAGCGTCGGCTTCCCCAGGGCCTCAATAGTCTTAGCCATCGTGAAGGTCTTGCCCGAACCAGTCACGCCCAGCAAAACCTGATAGCGATCTCCATCCCTCACACCCTGCACAAGCGACTCAATGGCCTTAGGCTGAGAACCTGCAGGCTCATAGGGAGAAACGACTTCAAACGGCACCTCAGCGCCCTCAACGCCAAAGCGCTTAAGTTCACCGCCAACGCGTTCTACTTCAAATTCCGCCATGGATACTCCTAACTCATATATCTGCAGTATACGCAGGCGGCAGGCATAGTCCTATACGAACCGATCGGGATAGAGGGTCTTATAGCGAACCCAGGCATTATTGACACGAATCAGATACGCCTGCGTCTCGGGAAAGGTGATTGCATTATGAAGCGACGTGCTCTGCTGCGCCCAACCGTCGACATTGCCCATGCCAGCGTTATAGGCGGCAATGGCACTATCCGTCGACCCATTGAAATAGGTCAGAAGATACGAGAGGTATGCGCAGCCAAACTCGATATTGGTAGCCGGATCGTTAAGGTTGTCGACCGAATACTCGTCACCGTCGACAAGGCCCTTGGTGATCATATCCTGAGCAGTCACAGGCATCAGCTGCATCAATCCCTGAGCACCCTGATTCGACTCAGCCTCGGGATCCCAATTCGATTCCGACTTAATGACAGCGCACACCAGATACGGATCCAGATTATGCGAAATACTCGATTGCTTTACATACGCCTCGTGGTCAATGGGATACAGCGGCTTAAAGAAAGCCGCGGGAGCACACGAGTAAACGAATGAGATAAGGCCGAAGGCAAAAACGGCAGCCAGCGGAATAAGGCGATACCACGCAAAGAAACGTGTCTTAGGCATCGGCATCCTCCTTATTCGCAGTGTCTATAAACCCATGGCATGCAAGCCATGAGTCAAGCTGCTCAAAGAGCGAATTATCACCTGCGGTATTATCAATCACCGTTGTAGCGAGATTGCACAGCTCAGACTCATCGGGCTGGCAAGCAGAACGGGCATCGAAATCAGATGGCTCCATGCCACGCTGAATAGCACGCTTGCGACGAACTGACAAAGGGGCGCTGATGACCAGAATTTCATCAGCCAAGCCAAATGCATCCTCAAAACCAGTCGGGGCAGAAACCTCGACCACCGCAAAGGGATAACGGGGGGAAGAAACCGTGCAGCAAACCGGATCAAGAATCCTCAGTGACAGCTGCTCAATGAGAACGGGGTGCACAATGCTATTGAGCCTCGCGACCGCATCAGGAGAAACAAAAGCTCGAGAAGCGAGTATGTTACGGCGAACGCCGCCCTCCTCGTCCAAAATATCCCAGCCAAATTCTTCCGCGAGGGCATTGACGATATCGGAGCCTGGCACATACAGCGATTTTGCAAGCTCATCCAGATCGATAAGCATAGCGCCACGAGATTCGAAATAGCGGCAGGCAGTAGACTTACCCGAAGCAATATTGCCCAAGACAAATACGGTAAACATCAAGCCCTCCCTAACGCCAATGCGAGTAATTATCGCTCAAATACTCTAGAAGGACTCAAAATACAGCCAAACAGTAAGAGAGCATACGGGGGAGCTAGGTCCCAAAGCACGACGTATATATAGCACAAAAAAGGGGGAGGCCGCGAGGCCTCCCCCTTCTTCAAGTCATCCGACGGCTCGGTGCCGTCCACCGGTCAGCGGCGCCCTGGCCTCCCACGGGCTGGCCCCGCAGTACTCTCGGCGCGATGGGGCTTAGCTTCCGGGTTCGGAACGGGACCGGGCGTGCCCCCCATGCTCTGGCCGCTGACCGGTGGGCGGCGCCCACCGTTACGGTGTCCTGGGTCTCATCTACGTGCCCTGGGGGCCGCATGGCGCATAGGGGAGACGACTCGGGGGCATCCTCGTGCCCGGACCGCGCGCGTGAGCGCTCAGTCCCGCGGGCCGCGAGGTGCGGTTCCGGAAGAGCTCGGGCGATTAGTGCGGCTCGGCTGAGGACGTCGCCGTCCTTGCACCTGCCGTCTATCGACCAGGTAGTCTACCTGGGCCCTTACCGGAAGGAGAACTAATCCCTGGAACGGCTTCCCGCTTAGATGCCTTCAGCGGTTATCCGCGCCGCACGCGGCTACCCGGCCGTGCCGTTGGTCGACAACCGGTTCACCGGAGGTGCGTCCACCCCGGTCCTCTCGTACTGGGGGCAGCCTCCATCGATTCTCCTGCGCCCACGGAGGATAGGGACCGAAC
>CAKXKM010000099.1:0-417 GCA_934876235.1 Collinsella sp. AF02-46-1
ATTCAAACTTACTCGGACAAAACCGACTCGGTTTTGTCCGAGTAAACTCGAGCATAAACTTATTCATGCGATACAATTAACTCGGACAAAACCGAGTCGGAAGGAACCGAGTAAGTGGAATTCATTGGCAGGGAGCTTGAACTCGCCCGTATTAAGAAAACACTCAATGCGCCCGAGCAGCGCAATGTTCTCATTTACGGAAGGCGTCGCGTCGGCAAAAGTGAGCTCATCAAGCAGGCGCTAACCGATTTATCGGACGTCGCAACGATCTATTACGAGTGCCGCCAAACCTCCGAGGCAGACAACCTCGAGAGTCTGTCCGCCCTTGCTGCTGAAGCGCTAAGCTTTCCTCCGCTCGCCTTCACGGGCATCCGCGAGCTCATCGAATTTCTGTTTGCCCAAGCCAAAGACAAGAAC
>CAKXKM010000099.1:427-6058 GCA_934876235.1 Collinsella sp. AF02-46-1
AATACCCCTACTTGAGAGATGCGGTTAAAGGCTTAGACAGCATTCTCCAGACCTCAATCGACGCTCACAGGGAAGACTCACGTTTAAACATTGTCCTGTGCGGCTCCTACGTTGAGATTATGAAATCTCTCATCGAGCATGAAAGCCCCCTCTACGGGCGAATTGATCTCGCGCTTGAGCTTAAGCCCATGGATTACTTTGACGCTGCAAAGTTCTATCCCGCGTTCTCACCCGAGGACAAGGTGCGGCTCTATAGCGTTTTTGGCGGCATCCCCTTTTACAATCGCCTCATCGATCAGTCCCAAAGCGTACGCGACAATATCATCGAGCTCGTCACAGAACCTGGCGCCCGCTTAGAAAGCGAAGTACCGTCCTATCTCAACGCCGAGATCTCGAAGATGACCAACGCCAACGAAGTTTTCGGGGCTCTCGCACAAGGTTACTCCCGTTGGGGGGACGTGCTGGCACAGTCGCACGTCTCGAGCGGTCCGGCCATGGCAGACGTACTCGACAAGCTCATGTCACTCGAAATCGTCCAAAAGCGTGCACCCATCAACGACCCTACGAATAAGCGCAAGTCTGGCTACTTTGTGGTGGACCCACTTTCGCTCTTTTACTATCGCTACGTCTTCCGCAATGCCTCTGCGCGTCAGCTGCTCGACCCGGAAGTCTTCTATGATCGTCACGTCTCCCAAGACTTCGAGGAAAACTACACTCCACATATGTTCGAGGAGATCTGCCGTCAATACCTCGTGCGGCAAAACAGGACTGGCAAGATCGAACCGGCTTTCGATGCCATAGGCAAGTACTGGTACGACGATCCCGCAAACAAAACGAGCGGCGAATTCGATGTGGTAACGCAAGACCCCGAGGGCTACGCATTCTACGAAGCAAAGTTCCGCAAATCCCCCGTCACGCAAAAAATGGTCGACGAGGAAATCACCCAAGTCGAGGCAACGGGGCTCAAGTGCCATCGCTACGGATTCTTCTCCCGTTCGGGCTTCGAAGCTGACGAAAGCGATCGAACCGTCTTCATCGACCTGCCGCAGATGTTTGAATAGGACAGACCCCACCCGCATCCCAAGCATCCATTATCTAATCGAACGATTGTTCGATGGATTTCGTGTTGGGTGGAATCGTCTGTGGGCTGGGCTATGCTACCTTGACTATCTATATGACTTAAACGCAGCAAAGGAGCACCGAGAGAGCGAGTATGGCAAAAAACACCGCAAACTATGGTAACGACAGTATCCGCCAGCTCAAGGACGAGGAGCGCGTACGCCTACGCCCCGCCGTCATCTTTGGCTCGGACGGACTCGACGGTTGCGCGCATGCCGCCTTCGAAATCCTGTCCAACGCCGTTGACGAGGCGCGCCAGGGCTACGGCAAGCTCATCACCCTCACCGCCTTTCGCGATGGCTCTATTCAGGTAGAGGACAACGGCCGTGGCTGCCCGCTCGACTGGAACCCCTCCGAGAAGCGCTTTAACTGGGAGATCGTCTTTTGCGAGCGCTTCGCCGCCGGCACGTACCACAACAACAAGGGCGGCGACTACGACTTCTCGCTCGGCACCAACGGCCTGGGCTCCTGCGCGACCCAGTACGCTTCCGAGTACATGGACGTCACCGTTTGGCGTGACGGTAACAAGTACTCTCTGCACTTTAAGAAAGGTAAGGTCGTCGGCGCCAAAAAGAAGGCGCTCGAGATTGAGCCCAGCGACGAGAACCGCACCGGCACCACCATCAAGTGGCGCCCCGATCTTGAGGTCTTTACCTCGATCAGCATTCCCCACGACTGGTATCGCGAGACCATGCGCCGCCAGGCCGTGGTCAACGCCAACGTGACCTTCCGCCTGCGCATCGAGGGCGACGACGGCGAGTTTTCCGAAGAGGATTTTTGCTATCCCAAGGGCATCGAGGACTATGTGCTCGAGAAGGTCGGTACCGACTACCTCACCGAGCCCTTCTTTATCGAGGCCGACCGCCGCGGTCGCGACCCCGAGGACCAGCCCGACAACAACCTAAAGATAACCGCATGTGTGTGCTTATCGCGCACCATCAAGATGCAGGAGTAAGACCACAACTCCTCCTGGCTCGAGAACGGTGGCTCGCCGGAGAAAGCGGCTCGTAGCGCTCTGACTAGCGCCATCGATGCCTACATCAAGCAACAGGGCAAGTACAACAAAAACGAGAGCGGCATTAAGTGGCAGGACGTCCAAGACTGTCTGGTGCTGGTGACCAACTGCTTCTCCACCCAGACGTCCTACGAAAACCAGACCAAGAAGGCCATCAACAACCGCTTTATCCAGCAGGCCATGACTGCCTTCTTTAAGGAGCGCCTCTCGACCTATCTGATCGAGAACAAAGACGCCGCCAACAAGATCATGGAGCAGGTGCTCATCAACAAGCGCTCGCGTGAGAATGCCGAAAAGACGCGCCAGAGCATCAAGACCAACCTGCAGCAAAAGACCGACATGGCCAACCGCGTGCAAAAGTTCATCGATTGCCGCTCCAAAGACAAGAGCCGCCGCGAGATCTACATCGTAGAGGGCGACTCGGCAGCAGGCGCCATTCGCACCTCGCGCGATGCCGAGTTCCAGGGCGTCATGCCCGTCCGCGGCAAGATCCTCAACTGCCTGAAGGAGGACTATCCGCGCATCTTTAAGTCCGACATCATCATGGACCTTATGCGCGTGCTGGGCTGCGGCGTGGAGATCAAGGACAAGCGCATCAAGAACCTTGGTGCCTTTGACCTGGACAACCTCAACTGGAACAAGGTCATCATCTGTACGGACGCCGACGTAGACGGCTACCACATCCGCACGCTCGTGCTCACCATGCTCTACCGCCTGGTGCCCACACTTATCGACGAGGGCTACGTGTATATCGCCGAGTCGCCGCTCTACGAGATCAACTGCAAAGAGAAGACCTACTTTGCCTACACCGAGCTCGAGAAGAACGGCATCCTCAAGGAGATCGGCGACCAGAAGTGCTCCATCAACCGCTCCAAGGGTCTTGGTGAGAACGATCCGGACATGATGTGGCTCACCACCATGAACCCCGAGACGCGCCGTCTGATCAAGGTGGAGCCCGAGGACGTCACCAAGATGGAAACCATGTTTAACCTGTTGCTGGGTAACGACGAGGCGGGCCGCAAGCGCCATATCTCCGAGCACGGCAAGGAATACCTGGACCAGCTGGACCTGCAATAGCAGCAAATCGATAACGACGGCCCACAAATAGTTCAAGAGGAAATCGTGGCAAAGAAGAAGACGAAGAACCAGCCAAAGAAAAAGCAGGTCAACGCCGAGAACGTCATCGGCCTGCACTCCGAGGTCACCGACCAGCCGATTACGCAGACGCTCGAGGTCAACTACATGCCCTACGCTATGAGCGTCAACGTCTCGCGTGCATTCCCCGAGATCGACGGCTTTAAGCCCTCGCACCGCAAGCTGCTCTACACTATGTACAAGATGGGCCTGCTCAAGGGCGAGCGCCAAAAGAGCGCCAACATCGTGGGCCAGACCATGAAGCTCAACCCACACGGCGACGCCGCCATCTACGAGACGATGGTGCGCCTGGCCACGGGCAACGAGGCGCTGCTTGCTCCTTTCGTGGAGTCGAAGGGCAACTTTGGCAAGTACTATTCAGGCGACCTGAGCTACGCCGCCTCGCGTTACACCGAGGCCAAGCTCTCCCCCATCAGCGCCGAGATCTTCAAGGACATCGACAAGGACCCGGTCGACTTCGTCGACAGCTACGACGGCGCCATGAAGGAGCCGCGCCTGCTGCCCACCACGTTCCCCAACATCCTTGTCTCGGCCAATAAGGGCATCGGCGTCGCCATGGCGTCCGACATCTGCGGTTTCAACCTCAACGAGGTCTGCACCGCCACGATGCACTACCTGCAGGATCCCGACTGCGACCTGCTCGAGTACATGCCCATGCCCGATTTCTCGACCGGCGGCGAGATTATCTACCGCCGCGAGGAAATGGAAAAAATCGTCGAGACCGGCCTTGGCAGCTTCCAAATTCGCTCCCGCTGGCGTTGGATTCCCGAAGAGCGCATCATCGAGGTCTATGAGATCCCCTACACCACCAAGACCGATGTCATCATCGAGCGCATCGTCAAGCTCTCCAAGGAGGGCAAGGTCAAAGAGATCGCTGACATCCGCGACGAGACCGACCTCTCGGGCTTGCGCATCGCCATCGACCTTAAGCGCGGTGTCGACCCCGACAAGCTCATGGCGAAGCTCTATCGCTCGACCACGCTGCAGGATTCGTTCTCGTGCAACTTCAACGTGCTCGTCGACGGCTATCCCCGTGTTATGGGCGTGCGCCAGATTCTGCACGAGTGGGTCAAGTGGCGTATTGAGTCCACGCGTCGCCGCATTAATTTTGACCTGGGCAAAAAGTCCGAGCGCCTGCACCTGCTGCACGGACTTGAGGCAATTCTGCTCGACATCGACAAGGCCATCGCCATCATCCGCGGCACTAAGCTCGAGGCAGAGGTTGTACCCAACCTTATGAAGGGTTTCGACATCGACGAGACCCAGGCCGAGTTTGTCGCCGAACTTAAGCTCCGCAACATCAACGAGGAGTACATCCTCAACCGCACCAAGGACATCGCCAAGCTCGAGGGTGAGATCGCCGAACTCGAGGAGATCCTCTCGAGCGAGGACAACATCAAGAAGGTCATCAGCGACGAGCTGGCCGCGGTCAACAAGAAGTACGTGATGCCGCGCCGCACGGGCAGGATCGAGCCCCATGAGGTTATCGAGATAAGCTTGGAGCCCGAGGTCGAGGAGTACCCGGTCACCATCATGCTCTCGCGCGATGGCTACCTTAAAAAGATGACAGACCGCGTGCTTAAGAAGGCCGCCACGCTCAAGTACAAGGACGGCGACAAACCCTTTATCGAGTTCCCGTCCTCCAACACGCACGAGCTGCTGGTCTTTACCAACAAGAGCCAGGTGTACAAGTGCAAGGTTGCGGCGTTTGAGGACACCAAGTCGGCCCAGCTGGGCTCGTACCTGCCCACCGATCTTGAGATGGAACCCGACGAGAGCGTCATCTGGGTCATCGACCCCGAGGACTACAAGGCCGACGTGCTGTTCGTCTTTGAGAACGGCCGCGTGGTGCGTGTCGCGCTTTCTGGATACGTTACCAAGACCAACCGCAAGCGCCTTAAGAACGCCATCTACGGCGGCAGCAAGCTGCTGTATGCGCAGGTGCTCAAGGAGGACCGCGACCTCGCGCTGGTCTCGAGCGACTACCGCCTGATGAACTTCAACACGTCGCTGCTCAAGACCAAGACGACCACCAACACGCAGGGCGTCCAGGCCTTTACGGCCAAGAAGGGCCGCTCGGTCACCACCGTCGGCACGACCGAGGAAATCCTTGGCGCCGGCGTCTCGGCCGAGAAGTTCACCGCGCAGAGCCTGCCCTCTGCCGGTGCCCTCATGAAGGAAAACGACATGCCGAGTTTGTTTGACTAAAACAACGGTGACTAAACCGTCATGGTTTTACAAAGCAGCGGGGCTCGGGGGGGCCTTAACCGGGGCCCCCCGCCCCCAGCCATTAACCCCCAAAAAAACACAATAAACAAAGGCGCCGCAAAATGTAAACACCA
>CAKXKM010000100.1 GCA_934876235.1 Collinsella sp. AF02-46-1
CCTCCACCATGGGCAAGTACGCCTGTGACGTGACGGTCGTCACCCCCGAGAAGGAGGTCAACGGCAAGTCCCCGATGGCCCTCATGGCTGCTGGTATCCCCTGCGGCACCGAGGTCGAGGTCAAGTGCGACGGCGCCGACGAGGCCGAGGCTCTGGCTGCTGCCATCGAGCTCATCAAGAGCGGTCTTGGCGAGTAGAACTCAAACGGGTCGCATGTTGAACAACTAAGTTCATATTTGGGGGCGCAGTGACCTGTCTTAAGGTAGCTGCGCTCTTTTGTCATGGATATGGCAAAACGCTTTATCACATGACACGGAGAGAGGAATGGGAATGTATCAGGGAGTCAACGCTTCCGAGGGCATCGGTATCGGCACCGTCATGGTCGCCGTCGATCCCGACTTGACGTTTGAGCCGCACGAGGTTGCTGATTCGGCAGCAGAGAAGGAGCGCTATCAGACCGCTCTTTCGGTCTTCTGCGAGAAGACCCAGGCTCAGGCCGACCACATGAAGGAGACGGTGGGCGAGGCCGAGGCCGAGATCATGAGCGGACACATTGTCCTGGCTCAGGATCCGGGCATGACCGACGCCATCAACGCCGCCATTGACGGCGGCACCTGCGCCGAGCAGGCGCTCATGGACACCTCGACCATGTTCGAGAACATGTTCCTGTCCATGGACGATGAGATGTTCCGTCTGCGCGCGGCCGACATCGCCGACATCCGCACCGGTATTCTGGCCGAGCTGCTGGGCAAGGAGGTCGTCGACCTTTCCGTCCTGCCCGAGAACACCGTCGTTGTCGTGCACGACCTCACGCCGTCCATGACCGCCACGATCGATAAGGCCCACGTTGCCGGTATCGTCACCGAGACTGGTGGCCGCACGTCGCACTCCGCAATCATTGCGCGCGCCCTCGAGATCCCGGCTGTCCTTTCGGTTTCCAACAGCTGCACCGCACTGCGCAACGGCATGACCGTTGTCGTCGACGGTGGCAAGGGTATCGTCGAGGCCGATCCCGATGAGGAGACGCTCGCCGCTTACACTGCCAAGGCCGAGGCTTTCGCTGCCGAGAAGGCGGCTCTCGAGGCCTTCCGCGGCAAGCCGTCCGTGACTGCCGACGGCATCAAGAAGATTATTGCCTGCAACATCGGCAACCCCGATGACGTGCCCAACGCGCTCGATCACGATGCCGAGGCTATCGGCCTGTTCCGTTCCGAGTTCCTGTTCATGGATTCTGCTGAGCTTCCTTCCGAGGAGGAGCAGTTCAACGCCTACCGTAAGGTCGCCAGCGCGCTCAAGGGCGCTCCGGTCATCATCCGCACGCTCGATGTGGGTGGCGACAAGGAGATTCCGTACCTGCACATGGTCAAGGAAGAGAACCCCTTCATGGGCTTCCGCGCCGTGCGTTACTGCCTGGCCAACCCCGACCAGTACAAGGTCCAGCTCCGCGCCCTGCTGCGCGCCAGCGCCTTCGGTGACGTCAAGATTATGATCCCGCTCGTCACCTGCGTCGAGGAAGTCTTGGCTGTCAAGGAGCTCGTCGAGCAGTGTAAGACCGAGCTGACCGAAGAGGGTCGCAAGTTCAACGAGAACATCGAGGTCGGCATCATGGTCGAGACGCCTGCAGCCTCGCTGCTCGCTGACCGCCTGGCCGAGGTCGCCGACTTCTTCTCCATCGGCACCAACGACCTGATCGGCTACACCATGTGCGCCGACCGTGGCAACGACACCATCTCCAACCTGTACCAGGTTTACTATCCCGCCGTGCTCCGCTCGCTCAAGAACATCATCGAGAGCGGCGTGAAGGCCGGCATCATGGTCGGTATGTGCGGCGAGGCCGCTGCCGATCCGTTGCTCGAGCCGCTGCTGATCAGCTGGGGCCTGGAGGAGTTCTCGATGAGCGCTCCGTCCATCCTGCGCGCCCGCAAGACCATCAGCCAGTGGACCAAGGCCGAGTGCGACGAGCTCGCCGAGAAGGCGCTCGCCTGCAACACCGCTGCCGAGGTCAAGGCACTGCTCGAGTCCGCAGCTCGCTAATTTGGTATCAGAGGTAACCGCGTGGTTGGAATGGGCCGGCCACGCGGCCCTCACATATACAGGGGGTACTGTAAATGTTCTACACGCTAACCGCTAACCCGGCTGTCGACATGACGGTTTCGAGCTCTCCGCTCGAGCCCGACGAGAACGTCCGCACCGGCTCGGCCAGCTACACGGCTAACGGCAAGGGCCTCGACGTGTCCTTCGCCTTTAAGAAGATGGGCGTCGACACCGTCGCTCTCGGCTTCTTCGCCGGCTTCACGGGCAAGTTCATCGTCGAGGAGGTCATGAACCTGGGTTGCCTTTGCCGCCCGGTCTGGACCGACGGTATCACGCGCATTAACACCTCCGTCAACGCGGGCCAGCACGAGTACGGCATCCTCAACCCCGGTGCTCCGATCACGCCGCAGCACCAGGAGGAGCTCTACAACATCCTGGACACCGCGGGCGACCTTGAGTGCCTGATCGTCTCCGGCTCCGTGCCTCCCAAAGCTACGCCCGACTTCCTGGCTCAGGTCATGGAGCACGCTCAGGCCCGTGGCGCCGACGTCGTCCTGGACCTGTCCTCCGACAAGCTCAAGGAGCTCGCTCACAAGAAGCCGCTGCTCATTAAGCCGAACCATCACGAGATGAAGGCTATCTTCGGCGTGCCGGTCGACACCGACGACGAGGTCCGCGTTGCCATGAAGCTGGCTCACGAGGCCGGCGTCCAGAACGTGCTGCTCACCCGTGGTAGCCGCGGTGACGCTTACTTCTCCAACGGCGAGGACATCTGGTATGCCAAGCGTGAGTTCAACATCAAGCTTGTCTCTTCCGTCTGCGCCGGCGACTGCACCCTCGCTGCGTTCCTGCACAAGTGGTACAGGGATCGCGACAACGTCGAGGAGGCCATGAAGCTCGCTATGGCCACCGGCGCCAACGTTGCTGAGTCCGTCGGCATCGGCGACTTTGGTCACGTCGACGAGTACAGCAAGCGCGTTGCTGTCCGCAAGCTCGATCGCAAGTAAGCGAAACGCGACAAACTCGTGCGCATACGGCGTCCCGGTTTCGACCGGGGCGCCTTTTTTGTTCTGCCATGGGGGAGACATGTTCTGCCGTACTTCATCGCTTCCACACCGTTTACCGAGTTGTCCTAGCCTTTTACCGATGTGTGGAATATACTTTCATTAACACGTTGCTTCGTGAAAGGAACATTCATGATTTATACGCTCACTGCAAATCCCGCTATTGACTACAACATCTCCTGCGATGGCCTGTCCGCCAACACCGTCACCCGCACCCGTAACGCTGTCTACACCCCCAACGGCAAGGGTCTCAACGTCTCTTTTACGCTCGACCACTACGGCGTCGACACCACGATCCTGGGCTTCTTCGCCGGCTTCTCGGGAGAGTTTATCGTTAAGGGCGCCGAGGCCCTTGGCGTGCCCGTCAAGCCCGTGTGGACTGACGGCATCACGCGTGTCAACGTGTTCCTCAACGCCGGTCCCGACACCGAGTACAACATGGTCAATGCCGGTGCCGCCATCAACGCTGCCAACGAGCAGGAGATGTTTGAGCTCATCGATTCACTTGACGACATGACCTGCCTGGTCATTAGCGGCTCGCTGCCCCCCAACACCTCTGAGGGCTTCCTGGCCGAGGTGCTTCGCCGCGTTAAGGCAAAGGGCGCCGAGTTCGTGCTCGATATTTCGAGCCATCAGTTGGCCGACCTCATTGCTATGGAGCCGCTCCTCATTAAGCCTAACGACGACGAGCTGCTCGACATCTTTGGCATTAAGGTGAGCGGTGGCGACGACGAGTCTGTCAAGGGCGCGATGGCCGAACTGCATGCCAAGGGCGCCAAGAACGTGCTGTTGACCCTGGGTGGCGCCGGCGCGTACTTCTCCAACGGCGAGCACATCTGGTTTGCCAACCGTACCTTTGAGGTCAAGCTGCTGTCGACCGTTTGCGCCGGTGACTCTTCGCTGGCCGCCTTCCTGTCCGTGTGGCACGACGCTCCCGAGCGCGTCGAGGACGCCCTGCGCCTCTCGATGGCCACCGGCGCCAACGTGGTCGAGTGCCCGGGTCTGGGCGATTTTGCTAAGGTCGATGAGTATCAGAAGGGCATCGCCATCCGTCAGGTCTGCTAACGCAGCGCACGGACCTTGCATCTTTGCTTTGTAGAGCACCCGTCTCGGATTGCCGAGGCGGGTGCTTTTTCATGTTTGTAGTCGATGCCTTGGGATCCAATCGTGCTTGAAGCGCGTTCGCGTGTGCGCCCGCTCTCATTTCTTGCTAGACTTCATGGAAACCATCAATCGATATGCCCGCAATTGCAGGAGGCCACAGGAATGTGCAATGTTTCGCTCAACGCTACGCAGCCGTCAGCCGCCTCTCTGTGCGTGTTGCGAGCCCTCGAGGATGCCGGTCTTGAGGCCTGGTACGTGGGCGGTTGGGTACGTGACGCCCTGATGGGACGTCCCAGCCACGATGTCGACATGTGCTGTAGCGGCCTGTGGCAGGAGTCCAAGGCGGCACTCGAGGCCGCCGGTATTGCCGTAGTTGAGTCGGGCATTAAATTTGGCGGCATTACGGCTATTTGCGATGGCGAGCGCATTGAGGTCACCACTTATCGCCTGGACGGCTTCTATACCGACGGTCGTCATCCTCAGAGTGTGGAGCGCGCCGCTTCGCTTGAGGACGATCTGGCGCGCCGCGACTTTACCGTCAATGCCATGGCGTGGCATCCCGAGCGCGGCCTTGTCGACCGCTACGATGGCCAGGGCGACCTAGACCGCAAGCTGATTCGCGCCGTCGGTGATCCTAAGCGCCGCTTTAACGAGGATGCCCTGCGCATGTTGCGCGCGGTGCGCTTTGCCTGCCGCCTAGACTTTGTGATTGAGCCCGAGACCAAGTGTGCCCTTGCCGAGTGCGCGCCGCTGCTCGATGCCGTGGCGCGCGAGCGCGTGGGCATTGAGCTCGAGGGTATCCTTTCGACCGGCCATGGGGGAGACGCGATGCTGCGCTACCCCGAGCTTGTTTGCGCCGCCGTGCCCGAGCTCGCGTCCGCTCGCGGGTTTGATCAACGCAGCGTCTATCATGCGTTTAACGTCTACGAGCATATCGCCCGCGTGCTGACGGTGGCAGGGGAGCTGGCGCTGTGCGACGGCGTCGCGCCCTCGTCGAGCCTTATGTGGGCGGCGTTTTTGCACGACGTTTCCAAACCCGAGTGCTTTACGGTCGATCACGACGGCAGCGGCCACTTCTACGGTCATCCCGAGCTCGGCGTCAAGAAGGCGCGTGTCATCATGGATCGCCTGGCGCTCTCGCACGATTTGGTGCGCGATGTGTGCCTGCTGATCAAATACCATGACAAGCCGCTGCGCCCCGAGCGCTCCTGCCTGCTCAATATGATGCGCGCGCTTTCGGGCGAGGGTGTCGATACGCCGCGTCTGATGGACGAGCTCATGGACCTTAAGCGTGCCGACACGCTCGGCAAGGCGCCCTCGTGCTTCTATTACGTCGAGACGATCGAGGAGATGCGTACGCTCGCCCACGATCTGCTGCAGGCGGGGGAGCCCTATACACTCAAGATGCTTGCCATCAATGGTGGTGACCTGATCCGCGCCGGCGTCAAGCCGGGGCCGGAGCTGGGACAGCTTCTCAACGCCGCCCTCGACGCCGTGATCGAGGACAACATCCCCAACAACCGCGAAGCCCTCCTGACTCATCTCCACCTAGGGTAGCTAAAATAGCCCCGTCCCAAATTAGCTACCTTGTTGACCTGCGCGTTCCATAACCTCGCGACAAAATTTCGGCAATTTGGAATTTCTTCTTGCGCTTGCGTTTTTTGTCCCGTAATATATTTCCTCGCAGCACGGCAGTGCAGATGTCATGTGGCCCGTTCGTCTAGCGGTTTAGGACGCCGCCCTCTCAAGGCGGAGATCACCAGTTCGAATCTGGTACGGGCTACC
>CAKXKM010000101.1 GCA_934876235.1 Collinsella sp. AF02-46-1
CTACGGCAAAGGACATGCTGGTGTAGAGGTTGCCGTACGTTGCGTGCATGAGGGCGGCCGCGAGGCACGCGAGTGCGATGTTCGATGCGGGGCCGGCCGCACTCACCAGGACCTCGTCACGCTTGGGGTGCTTGAGGTTGTTGAGGTAGACGGGCACGGGTTTGGCGAAGGCGAACACGGGACCGCCGGCCGCGAGCATGAGCAGCGGCAGGATGATGGTGCCAAACGGGTCGATATGGTTAAGCGGGTTGAGCGACACGCGGCCGCGCGAACGGGCCGTCTTGTCGCCGAGCGCCCAGGCCGCGGCGGCGTGTGCGCTCTCGTGGATTACGATGCCCACGATGACGGCGACGGCGCTGGCGAGCAGGTTCATGATGTAGCTGCTGGACATGGCGCTCCTCTAGCGGACGCGACGCGAGGCGCGCGTGAGCAGGTAGTCGATCACAAACAGGATCACGGCGACGATGGCGTAATCCAAGCGGAACACACCGCCAAAGGGCGACGTGATGACGCCGTAGCCGGCGATGGCGCTCGGCAGGGCGCGCGAAAGCTCGACGACAAAGCCCACGATCTGCAGCTTGGCGGTGAGGCCGCTAAAACACAGCAGCACGGTCATCGCGCTCATAAAAATGCCGCAGATGCGACAGGCGATGGCGATGATGCTCATCGCCACGGCAGCGGCCTTACGAGAGTTCACGCGCGGTCTCCTCTTCGATCTGGGTGGAAAGCTCCAGCCATTCGTCCTCGAGCTTGGGTAGCCCTTGCTTAAGGCCGTTATATTCCCCCAGCGCGGCGTTGAACTTGTCTTGATCGGCATAAAGCTCTTCGCTTGCCATCAATTCCATAAGCTCGTCATAGCGGGCACGCTTTTTGTCGAGCTCCGTCTCGATCTTCTTGAGCTGGTTGCGCACGCCCTTGAGCTTTTTATTGAGCGCGGCGCGGGCTTGGGCCTCGGCGCGCTTTTGCTCCTTGGTCTTTTTGCCCTCGGCAGGCTTAGGCGCCGCGGCGGGGGTGTCGGCCTGGGCGGCGCTTGCCTTGGCGGACTTGGTCGTGGCCGGCGCGCTCTCCGTGGACGCCTCGGCGGCGGCGCGGGCTGCGAGGTCCTCGCGCTTGTAGAGGTAGTAGTCGTAGTCGCCGTCGTAGACCGTGACTTGTCCGTCGCGGATGTCGATGACGCGGTTGGCCACGGCGCGTACCAGGTGCTCGTCGTGGCTGATTAGCACGATGGTACCGGGGAAGTTTTGCAGGGCGTTCTCGAGCATGTCCACCGAGTCGATGTCCAGGTGGTTGGTGGGCTCGTCCAGGCACAGGAGCGCCTCGGGGGCCACGAGCATCTTTGCCAGGGCCAGACGCGCCTTTTCACCGCCGGAGAGGACGCGTACCTGCTTTTCGATTGCGTCGTTGTCGCTAAACAGGAAGGCGCCCAGCAGGCTGCGCTGCTGCGGCACGGTCCACTTGGGCGTGACGGTGTCGATCTCTTGCAGGACGGTATTGGACTCGGTCATGCCCTCGAGTGCGTGCTGGGCGTAATAGGCCACGCCCACGTTGGTGCCTAGGTCGCGGGTGCCGGTGGTGGGCGGCTCCAGGCCGGCGAGGATCTTCATGAGGGTGGACTTGCCGGTGCCGTTGGGGCCGACGAGCGCCACGTGCTCGCCGCGGTAGAGCTTGAGGTCGATGTCGCTGTAGATGTGCTTGTCGCCGTAGGACTTGGATACGCCCTCGAGCCCCACGACCATGTCGCCGGAGCGCGGCGGGTCGGGGAACTTAAAGTCGATGTGCTTGTGGCCCTCGGGCAGGATGACGAGCTCCTTTTTGATCTGCTCAATCTTGCGGATGCGCTCCTGCGCTTGGGCGGCCTTGGTGGGCTTGTAACGGAACTTGTCGACGAAGACCTGCATATGGGCGATGTCGCGCTCCTGCGCGGCACGCTTTGCGCGCATCTGCTCCAGGTTGTCCTCGCGCTGCTTGAGGTAGCTGCTGTAGTTGCCGGTGTAGGTGGTTACGCGGCGGTTCTCGAGCGCGGCGACGTGGTCGACGCAGGCGTCCATAAACGCGCGGTCGTGGCTGACGATGAGCACGGCGCCGTCATAGTTGGCGATAAAGCCGCGCAGCCACTGGACGCTCTCGAGGTCCAGGTGGTTGGTGGGCTCGTCCAGAAGCAGCAGGTCGGGGTGACGCAGGAAGAGCTTGGCAAGCGCGATGCGCATCTGCCAGCCGCCCGAGAACTCGGAGCACGGGCGCTCGAAGTCGGTGACTTTGAAGCCGAGGCCGGATAAGATCTTTCGGGCGTTGCTCTCGAGCTCGTAGCCGCCCAGGTGCTCAAAGCGGTCCTGGACCTGGCCGTACTCGTTAAGGAGTGCGTCGACGTCCTTGCCCTGCTCGGAGAGCTCGGTGATCTGGGCCTGCAGTTCGTTGGCGCGCTCGCCCATGCGGCGGATTTCCTTGGCGGCGGCCATGACCTCGGCAAGGATGGTGGTGTCCTTGTGCTCCAGATTAGTTTCCTGCTCTAGGTAGCCCACCTGGCAGTCCTTGGCGTACTGGACCTGGCCAGAGTCGGGACTGTCGATGCCCATGATGATCTTAAGCATGGTGGTTTTGCCGGCGCCGTTGGGGCCCACGAGCGCGAAGCGCTCGCCGGGGTTGATCTGGAAGGACGCGCCGCTAAAGAGGACGCGTGCGCCGAAGCTTTTTTCGATCTTGTCGACCAGGAGGATCATGGTGCCGCCTTTGACCTTGTGTGCCAATATGAAAAAAGGCCCCAACTTGCGTTGGAGCCTCATTCAATGCTCGGGTGGAGACGAGGGGGATCGAACCCCTGACCTCTTGACTGCCAGTCAAGCGCTCTCCCAGCTGAGCTACGCCCCCGTGCGAAGAAGTACTATACGGGAACTCGGACCACGATGCAAGGACATTTTTGGAAAAATTTTCGCGAGTGTCGGCGCGCACGGGACCGCGCCAGCCCGCGGGGCGCCTGGCCCCCGCACAGCCCGTACGCCGGCCGACTTGGCGCGTGGAACACGACGCGCTCCGTTCAACAGGGTTTTCCGTGCGCCGCCAGTCCCATTATCGGGTCCGATTGCGAAGCGCCCCTCCCCAGCGCCTCAGAACCATGCCGGTTTACTACGATAAATCAGGAATGTCCAACCACGCACGCCTTTTCGTGCAACCGGCGGGCTACCTACCTGCGGTTTTGCAAACGGAGAACACACGGTGCTCGAGGGTCGCCGATTCGTCGTAGTAAACCGGCATGGTTTTGAAATGGCATCAGGTTGATTTCACGCAAAAGTGTGTTGGAGCCCTGAATTAAAGGCCTTAAATTTTTTAGATCGCGTCTTTTCTGCGACGCGCCTAGAATTGCTGTTGATTAGCATCGGGCTTGATCTTGCGTTGTGCGACTTGCTCGTGCATGGTAGTATTTCACGTCGTGAAGCGAAGAAATTAGGTCTGAGTTGCCTTTGTTAGAATTGCATTCACTGTTCATAAGGGCTCTTGGCGCAACGGTTAGCGCAGGGGACTCATAATCCCTGGGTTCTGGGTTCGAATCCCGGAGGGCCCACCAGAGAGTTTTAAGGCCGGGCGTTACGCCTGGCCTCTTTGTTATTGGTGCTGCGGACTAGCTTTGCCATCCACAGACGTAAAGTTATTAACATTCATATTCATGATTAACAATGGATATGTAGCCAAGATGCTGCCCAGCCAACAGATGTGTAAATCGATTAATATGAAAATAGGCCCCAACTTGCGTTGGAGCCTAGTTCAATGCTCGGGTGGAGACGAGGGGGATCGAACCCCTGACCTCTTGACTGCCAGTCAAGCGCTCTCCCAGCTGAGCTACGCCCCCGTGCGAAAAAGTACTATACGGGAACTCGGACCACGATGCAAGGACAATTTTGAACAATTTTGCGGCGCGTGGAACGGGTGTGGGGCCGAAAGGACCCACGATGCCCGATCCATCTGGTCGCTTAATAAACAGATCGGTTTACTACGCTGATTCCCGGATTTCCGACCTCACGCTTACTTTCGCATAACGGGCAGGCGATCTACCTGCGGTTTTACGAGCGGCGAATTCGGTGTGCTCAGCCACACTCAATCCAACGTAGTAAACCGGCATGGTTTTAAAATGGCACTTAATTACTAACAGCATATAAAGTATTAAAATTGCTCACATTGAAATTATTACTTACCAATACCAAGCCAATTGCACAGAACGTTGGCCCGCAATCTGGTCTCAGCGCATCTCATCGCCTCGGTTTTTGGTTTGTAGCACAACTCCAATCGCTCACACACACTGTGAATGATGGCATCAAGCTGATCGTGATCATTGAGCATGTCATGGGTTACAAGAAATACGTCGTATCCCATGCTTTGCAATGCTGTCATTCGGGTGGCATCGTGGTCAAGCACAGCGCCCGATCCATGAATAACCTCACCTTGAAGTTCGATAATCACGGCCTTCATTGTTATTGGGTTTACGATGACGATATCGCCGTAACAGATTTTCTGACCTGCGATTTTCCGAGCTGAATTCGACAGCGGTGTTAGGTCGTTGACGAATATGTTTTTAAACTCCGCTCCGCCGGCACGCCTCGGATGACTCAGCAACATGATTCCAGCAACTTCTAGCGGGGATGCAGCAATACCCATTACCTGCTGTGCGGCTTCGCAGAATTGTTTTCCCCACATCTCGCCCTTAACCTTCGCCGCAAATCTATGTAATTCTTCTATTTCAATAAGAGGCTTTCTCATCCAAAGCGATGTGCCCTTTCCGTTAGTTTTATTTCCGAATCCGTCATCCCGCTGCCCACTTTGATCATGCTCGCTGTCCTTCTGGTGCACCCGAGCATAGACTCGCTTCCATGGGGCCTCGTCTTGGTTTTCGTCTAGTTCAAACAGACTTTCTGTGGTGTACTGCTCTTCTTCTTCTGATTTTGCCCGCTCAAGTGCCATGTCAACCGCGGGCGATGGTTTAAAAACCGAGAACCATCCGCAAAATTCGTACATAGCCAGAACCAGATCGCATGAAGAAACGCTTCGAGTCATGGTGAATAGCGTATTAAGAGGGTCTGTGACGCTAAAGCCCATGCCCGTGTCGATGGAAACCTTCTCCGTATAGGCGTTGTTCCATCGGATGGTCCGTCTTGTCTTGGAATGCAGGTTGCTTCGTGTTGATGCTGCTGTGATGACTGGTGTCTTGAGAACTTCGGTTACAAAAGGGGCTTGGGATAGAGCTCGCCAGCCATCTTCGGAGCTAGGTAAGCGCGGGTAGAGGTCGCGCACCTGCGGTGGGCAGCGCCAATAGCGGAATGCAGTATTTGCGCAGACGATTTCGTCCATTTGCGCCTCCCCTGGTTTACGGCCTCGGGCCGTGCGGATTGCGGGTAAGGTCGATTATCTACTGGCACATCATGCGGGTAAGTACGGGAAGCTGACCAAACACTGACCAAAAGCTTGACGCAATCCGTTGAAAAGCCGCCATAGGCATGAACGCGCTGGTACAAGCTGTGAGCCAGTGGTCTCTGTCTCCACAATTGCACATAGATTACGCAGGGAATTCAATGAATGAACACAGACGCATTTTGCAAAACGCGCAATGACGACACCTAAGGTGAATTGCGTAACATATAACGCCTTAAGTGACTTCGCTTCGATTTTAGTGTCAAAAAGAAAAAGGCCAGAAGCTTAACACCTCTGACCTGCGGTTTTGATGGTGGGCGATACAAGATTCGAACTTGTGACCCCATCCGTGTGAAGGATATGCTCTACCCCTGAGCCAATCGCCCGTCGCCTTTCGGCAAAAGAGATACTAACATAGCCGCGCGAGGTTTTCCAAGAACTTTTTGCCCCCGATTTTAAATTCGTGCGCGTCAGCCGCGCCATGGCAAACGCCGTAACCACTAAAACCGCAGCTCAACGCTGCTTTACAGCTTGAACCACGACGTCTCGGGG
>CAKXKM010000102.1:0-4609 GCA_934876235.1 Collinsella sp. AF02-46-1
GGCGTTGGCAAGGTCGTTGAGCTTGGTCACCATGAGCATGAGGATGAGCGGTAACGCCACACCCAGCAGGCGCAGACAGGCCTTCGATCCTGTGATGAGGCCCGTGTCGGTGATAAAGCCCCACACAACGTTGCCATCGCGCATAAAGGCAAGCTGGAGCACCAGCATGATAAGCGCGAGCGGAATCAGCAACTTGAGCAGCGAGAGCAGACGGTCGACGACACCGGCATAGGCACCCAGCGCAAGGGTGAGTGCCAAAAAGCCCAGCAGCGCCACGTAGGTGTCGGACAAGAAGATGCCGACGATGATGGCGGCGGCGAGGCCCAGTTTGACGACGGGGTTCAGGCGATGCAGCAGCGTATCGCCCGGCATGTAGTCGATGACGTTAACCACGGCGGACCATCTCCTTGGTAATGCGAACGATATCGGTGACCTCGCTCACCTGCGCAAAAGCGGGCGAGACGGAAGATGCCAGACGGCGCGAGAGTTCAATAACCTGGGGCGGCTCAACATAGGCACGCCGCATGAGATCGATGTTCGAGAATAGCTCGTGCGTGCGGCCGCGGTCGAGGATGTGACCGTTTGCCATGACGACGATGCGCTCGGCAAAGTCGGAAACAACTTCCATATCGTGGCAGACCATGATAACGGCGCAGCCGCGCTCGGCCATGGTGCGCACCGTTTCCATGACGGTCATGCACTCGCGGTAATCAAGGCCGCTCGTGGGCTCGTCGAGCACGACGATCTTGGGCTCAACCACTACGACGGAGGCAAGCGCCACCATTTGTCGCTGGCCGCGCGAAAGTGAGAAAGGTGCCTCATCGGCAGGCAGGCCAAAGCGGTCGATAACGAGTTGAGCACGACGCAGAGCCTCGGCACGGTCGATGCCGGCAAGCTCCAGGCCAAAAGCGACCTCGTCGAGTACGGTATCCTTGCAGATCTGGCGGTCGGGGTTTTGGAAGAGCGTTGCGACTTCGCGGGCGATGCGGCTCGTGGGAACGGCCGCGGTATCCAGTCCCGTGACGCGCACGCTGCCCGAGGCGGGCTTGAGCAGGCCTGTGAGCAGCTTGGTGAGCGTGGTCTTGCCGGCACCGTTTTGGCCGACGATGCCCACGAGCTCGCCGGGATAGAGCGTCAGGTTGAGGTCGTGTACGGCGGCGCCGCCATTGGGATAGGCAAACTCAACATGGTCGAAGGTGAGTACGGGTTCGGCGTCCTTGGCATGAGGGCGCAACGACGGTGCGTGCGGTGAGCCGGCGGGTGCCTGAATGTCGCTGCTTGCGTGTGCGGGGTCGACAATGCCCGAAATCAGGCGCTCGGCCTCATCGACATCCAAGCAAGGGGTACCGCTTACCAGGCCATCGGCCTCGAGGCTATTGAAGATACGCGTGACGCGAGGGCAGTCGACGCCGATGGCACGGAGCTCGTCGGTATGCGCGAAGACCTCGTGTGGTTCGCCCTGCAGCGCGATTTCGCCATGGTTGAGCACGAGCACGCGGTTGCAGTACTCCGAGAGCAGGGCGACCTTTTGCTCAACGACGACGATGGTGATTCCAAGTGTGCGGTTTGCCTCACGCAGCGTCTCGAAGACCAACGTGGAGCTGGCGGGGTCGAGTGCCGCGGTGGGCTCGTCGAGAACCAAGACGCGCGGACGCATGGCGAGGATGGCGGCGATGGCTACCTTTTGCTTCTGTCCGCCCGAAAGGGTGGCGATCTCGCGGTCGCGCAGGTCGCTGATGCCGACGGTCTCGAGCGTTTCGCTCACGCGCTGCTCGATCTGGTCGTGGGGAACGCCAAAGTTCTCGAGGCCAAAGAGCATCTCGTCCTCGACGACCGAGGCGACCATCTGCGTGTCGATATCCTGCAGCACGCTGCCGACGATTTGCGACACGTCGGTGAGCGAGGCTTCGCAGGTGTCGTGGCCGTCAACCATGACGGACCCAAAGAACGTGCCGGTGTAGTGGTGGGGCACGGCACCCGACAGGCAGGCGGCAAGCGTGGACTTGCCGGCGCCCGAGGGCCCGATGATGCCGATGAAATCTCCCTTGTTCACGCTGAGCGAGATGTGGCTGAGCGCCTGCTCGGTCTGCGTGCCATAGGAGAACGAGACATCGTCGACGTTGATGATCGTTTCCATGGATACCTTTCATAGTCATCGGGGACGTTCTTTAATGACTAGTCGTTTAAGAACGTCCCCAAGAGCTAGTTGTTTGGGACAGTCTTTACCGATGGGGCACTGTGGGTTAGTTGAGCTTCAGGGCCTTCTGGATGGGTAGGTAGAGGGCGCCGACCAGAATGGCGTTAAAGACGGCGGTCATGGCGACGACGGGCAACATGGCGGCGGCGAGCTCGCCGACCACGCCGAGCATGGCCATCTTGATGACCATGAAGATGGCGCCGGAGACAAAGGTGGTCAGGAAGGTTGCGACAATGGCGATGGCGGGCTTGACCTGACCGTCCTTGCCGGCGGCGTTGACGATGCCGGCCATGAGCATGGCGGCGATGCCCTCGGCGGCAAAATCGACGAACGGCGAAGTGGTGGTGATCTGGATCACGGCAGCCGAGATGAGGCCAATGACGAGCGCCTGGCCGATGTTGGGGCGAACGACCAGGATGGTGAGGCAGAAGGCCGAGATGATGAACTCGGGGCTGATCATGCCGCCCGAGATGCCCGAGATTGCCTTGCCGACGGTGAAGTTGAGGATGAAGCCGGCGGCGAGCAGGATGGCGAGCAGGACGAGGGCGCGGACATCGAGTTTGCCACGGTCGGCGGTCTGGACGGTGCGGGGCTGGGTGGCGGTGGTGTTCTGAGACATGGTGAAAATCCTTTCGGAAGGGGATTGCAAGAGAAAAGCGGAGGCGCGTGATGCGAATGCGATCGGGCTCGAGATAGAAAAAGGCCCCCGGTCGAAACCGGAGGCCTTCCAATCACCTAGAGCGCAAAAACAGGCGTGAGGGACTCACTGTCGACCGATCGTATTCGCATCACGCCACCACCAGTTGTTGAGAGACTTCATCGTGTTCTTCATGTTGGTGGCTCCTTTCGTGATGCCGTGGCGCGGTCGCACCTAGTTGCTGTTGCGCTGCACTATAGCACAGCGAAGTGTGTGCGGGGAAATCTTTTTTAAAAAGATTTCAGGTGGGTTTCCCGTCGGTCAAAAAGGCGGGTTAAGCGGGCGAGGCCGCCATTGCTGCCTTGCCCGCTCAGCTAAGACGTTACTCCTTATTGCGACGGTAGAGGAAGTAACCGCCCGCGGAGATGACGGCAACGCCAGCGATGGCGAATGCAGCCACCACGCGGCCATCAAAACGATCACCGGTGGTGGGCAGGCCGCCCTTGGTGTTCGTCTTGTTGGTGGTTACCGTGGTCGTGGTGTCCGACTTGCCAGGCTTCTCGGGCTTGGTGGTGGGCTGCTCGGGCTTAGCGGGCTGCTCGGGGGTACCGGGCTGCTCAGGAGTACCAGGCTGCTCGGGGGTGCCAGGCTGATCCGGGGTTACCGGGTCGGTGGCAAGAGCGTCCTTGGCGTAGGTGATGGACACCTTGAGGCCGTTGGTCTCGGTGTTCAGGTCGCTCGGGGTGAAGGGCTGGTCGAAGTTTTCGGCCTTCTGATAGGCGCGCATCTCCTGGAGCAGGGCCTTGCACTTGACGTAGGTGTTCTCGGTAGCAGCCTTGCCGGCCTTGTTGGCCAGGGCAGTGCGGCCCTCGGGGGTCGTCTCGGCCAGCATGGCGGCGTCAACTTCCTTGTTCTGCTCGATGAGCTCGTTCTGGAGCGCATCGAGGTAGGCACGGACACTGATACCAAGGGTGTCAGGGTTCTCAAAGCAGAGCGAGCTGATGTCCATGAGGACGTAGTTGATTGAGTTCTCGGGCTCCTCGTTGTACACGACGTCCGTCTCTTTGCAGTGGTCGAAGGAGACGGTCTGGTCGCTGAAATACGGGCTAACCTCGGTGAGCAGTGCGGAGTAGAAGGGGATGGCGACGGAGTACGCGGCGCGGGAGAGCATTTCCCACTGGATTGTTGCAACCTGGGGATCAAGACCGTTGCGAACCTGGAAGACGTGAATCTCGGTGTTGCGCTCGGTGCCGATGGCATAGGCACCGTCAGTGTTGGCGTTAAGGCCCGGGGTATTCTCGCCACGGTTACCGAGAGAGCGAATCATCTCAAAGGTAGTCCAGTCTGTCTTTCCGGGCTGGAAGAACAGCGGCTGCATCTCGTGGACCAAGGCGCCGGTCGTGGCGCGAGCCTCTTCGCGCTCGTCCTTGACGATCTCGTAGTCGGTGCCCTCCTGGAGCTCGTTGCCAAAGTAGTTACGGCCCTGGACGTAGCGGGTCCACTGGTGCATACCGGAATTCTGAATGGTCTCGCCATAGGTTGCGGCGACGTCGAACTTGCCGTCGGTGTACTCGGCAAAGCCCTTCTCCTTAGGCATGGACTCGATGCCCTCGGAGTGCAGGCAGTTCTCGGGGTCGTTGAGGTCGACATCGTAGTTGAGGTTGCCGATGTTGGGGTTGATCGAGGCGACGTCGTCGGCGAGCTTCATGCCGATCCACTGGTGACCGGAAAGCGCGGCAAACAGCCAGGTCTCGTTGTTGTCGGCGATGATGATC
>CAKXKM010000102.1:4619-5230 GCA_934876235.1 Collinsella sp. AF02-46-1
GAGCTCGACGCCCTCGCGGGCCGTGGCGCTCTCGCCCAGGATGACGCTGGCGTAGTTGTACTCGCCGATGCCGGTGTTAGTCAGGGGGGTCTGCTGTCTCGGCATCTGCATTCATACTGGTGCTTAGCGTGGCGGAGCAGGATACGCCCTTCTCGTTGATGCCTGCTTCAGAGTAGGCATCCCAGCGGTTGTCCCACTGGGAGGGATGGTCGCGTACATAGGTGTAGCGATACGTGGTCTTGGTCGAGGTGTACATGAACGAAGACTCGTCCGAGCTGTACGTATGTCCCGGGCCGTGAGAGGGCTCAATGCCAAAGTGCTTAAGATAGCGCGGGCCATAGTCCTCGGAACGGCCGTAGTACGTGTTGCCGTCGGCCGTAAGGTTTTTGCCCATGTAGACCTGCGTGCAAGCGAGTGCAGAGGTCGGCATGGACATGATGGTTGCAGCTCCAAATGCAAGGCCTATACCAAGCTTCTTGAGCGCGTTGACGGGATGAGTTTTACTCATATTCCCTCCCAGCGTGCGAAAGCCCTCTGTCGCCAGAGGGCTTCAGCCAATAAAGACACCTCATTAGCGTAACGAACTGGAAACAATATTCATCTATGAAAGA
>CAKXKM010000102.1:5240-5645 GCA_934876235.1 Collinsella sp. AF02-46-1
CGATAAGCGTGATGAAATATGCGATGAGCGGTTAATCGTACTCAGTTTGCAACTTTACTTTAATAAAGACGCCCTGTAATTACTGTAGCCGAATAAAGTAGCTGGGAATGCCCGAAATGAAAATCCCCCGCTGTTTGACGAATGCATAAACAGCGGGAGAGGCGATAACTGGATGAATATCATACCAATGTGGATTTACTTCTTTCGGCGGTGAATCACGTTGATGGCGTAACCGACGAGCATGGCCAAGACGATGACAATAAAGCCGATCAGGGGATTGTCGTTCATAGGGTCCTCCTATTTTCCGAGCGGGGAGAATTCGTCGACGATGAGGTCGAGGCATTGCGGAAGCGCGCGGGCTCCAAAGACGCCCGAATTGCTGGAGATAATCTCGCCATCGAACTG
>CAKXKM010000103.1 GCA_934876235.1 Collinsella sp. AF02-46-1
CCTCGGACATGCAAAAAGGCTCGCTGCGCACTTCGTGCGGCGAGCCTTTTTGCGTCCTGCGGAATGCGCTGGGAAGTTACCCCATGCGGCCAGCTGCTGGGCCTTTGTTGCGTTCGTACAAGCAACCCAACATATATATCTGAATTTGGATGGGAGGGGCTTGTTGCTGGTAGGGGCGTTGGGCTGTTGTCGATACTTTGGGATGGATTGTGCTTTTGGTTGGGGCGGAACTTTGGGATGAGGGGTTTACTTAGTTGAAGAGGGGTTTTATGGCTGAGAGGTAGTCTTTGGCTACTTCGGCCTTATCTGCTTGGAAGTTGTGCCAGGCCCACCATTGGACCATTCCTACGAAGCTTGAGGCTATGTGGTGTAGTAGGAAGCTTCGGTCCATGGTAGCGGCGGGGCCGTTTGGGTCGGTGGGGACGGTTTCGGCTGCTCGTGACATGATGGTCTTGCGTAAGCAGTCGGCGAAGACGCGTGAGCCGGCGCCGGCTACGAGGGCTCGAACGCCCTGGCGGCGCTCCCAGAGGTTGTTGAGGATATGCTCGACCTGCACGAGTGGGTCGTCGAGCGGTGTGCCATCGTCGTCGAGGGCGTGGGTGCAAATGTCGCTCACGAGTTCGGACAGTAGGTCATCTTTGCTCTTGAAGAGGCCGTAGAACGTGGCCCGACCAACATGGGCGCGAGCGATGATGTCGCCGACGGTGATCTTGCCGTAGTCCTCCTCGCGCAGGAGCTCGGAGAATGCTGCGACGATGGCGGTGCGGCTTTTTGCCTTGCGGGCGTCCATGGCTATGCGTCCGCGTGAACGAGCAGGCAACGGAGCGTGCCGGAGCAGCCCTCGTAGGGGCGCTTACCGGCGCCGTAGCCGACGGCCTCGATGCGGTAGCGGACCGGCAGGTGCTCGGACGTGCGCAGTGCGGCGACGATGGCAGCGCCCGTGGGCGTCACGAGCTCGCCGGCGACCGGTGCGGGCGTGAGGGCGATATTGCCCGCCTGGCACAGGTTGACGACAGCGGGGACGGGGATGGGCATAAGGCCGTGGGCACAGTGGATGGTGCCGTGACCCTCGGAGAGCGACTCGACCACGATGTCCTCGATGCCCAGGTCATCGAGGCAGATGGCGACGGAGCAGACGTCGACGATGGAGTCGACGGCGCCCACCTCGTGGAACATGACGGTCTCGGGCGTTTTGCCGTGGGCCTTGGCCTCGGCGGCGGCGAGCGCGGTAAAGATGGCGAGCGCTCGACGCTTGGCGCCATCACTCAGCTGAGAGCCATCGATGATGGCGGTGACGTCCGCCAAAGAACGGTGGTGATGGTGGTGGGCGTGATGGTGACCCTCGTGGCCATGACCGTGGGCCTCATGGTCATGCTCGTGGCGGTGCTCGTGTTCGTGCTCGCCATGATCATGATGGTGGTGCTCATGCTCGTGCGTGTGCTCGGTGCCCGCTTCGTTGCCGTAGAGCCAGGCCATGTCGTGGTCGTGGTTCTCGAGCTCCTCTGCCAGCTGAACGTCAAAGTCGCAGGCGTCGATGCCATGCTTGTTTACGCGCGTCACGGCAATCTCAAAGCCGCTGACCGGAAGCGTGGCGAGCTGATCGCGCAGATGCTCCTCGCTGGCGCCCAGGTCGAGCAGGGCCGCGACGGTCATGTCGCCGCTGATGCCCGAGGTGCCGTCGATGATAAGCGTGTGCTGATGGTTTGACATGAAATGCTCCTTAGCGGGCGCAGGACGCGCCGGCGCTCAGATGATTGATAAGACTTGCCTGGTAGGCGGCACCAAAGCCATTGTCGATATTGACGACCGAAACGCCGCTGGCGCAGGAGTTGAGCATGGCGAGCAGCGCGGCTACGCCGCCAAAGCTCGCGCCGTACCCCACGCTGGTAGGAACGGCGATGACCGGACAGCTCACAAGGCCGCCGACAACGCTCGCCAGGGCGCCTTCCATGCCGGCGATGGCGATGACCACCTGTGCCTGGGCAAGTTCCTCGGCATGCGCGAGCAGGCGGTGCAGGCCGGCGACACCCACGTCGTAGAGGCGACCGACCTCGTTGCCGTAGAACTCGGCCGTCAACGCGGCTTCCTCGGCGACGGGCAAGTCGCTCGTGCCGGCGCAGGCGACGACGATGCGTCCGTTGCCGGTGGGGGAGGGCTTGCCACCTACCAGGGCGAGCTGGGCGTTCGAGACATATCCCAGGTCGATGTCGTTGCCGAGAAGCTCAGCGGTGCGCGCGGCTTTTTCGGCATCCAAGCGCGTGACTAGGATGCGCTCCTGGCCGGCATCGCGCAGCGCTTCGATAATGGCGGCAATTTGCTCGGCGGTTTTACCGGCGCCGTAGACAACTTCGCCGGCTCCCTGGCGCACCCCGCGCGAAAGGTCGAGCTGCGCAAAGCCCAAATCGGCGGTCGGAGCCGTCTGGATGCGCGTGAGGGCGTCGGCAGGGGTGACTGCTCCGCCGGCAACATCGCTCAGCAGCTGCTCTAGATCTCGCTTATCCATATATGTTCCCTTCGACGGCGCAAAGTTTAGCACTCAAAGGGTATGTTTCCGAACACTAAGACAGAATTGTTCGGAAACTATAGGACAGACTGATTCAATTGCTAGACGGATTGGCTAGTCGCGCAGGATGATGTCCATGGCGAGCATCAGATTGCGCTCGTCGATGGCAAACGGGGCGGCTTCGCGCGTCTTGGGCTTGGCACAAAACGCGATGCCCGTGCCCGCGGCCTGAATCATGGGGATGTCGTTGGCGCCGTCGCCGATTGCGACGGTATGGGCCATATCGACACCGCACTCAACTGCCCAGTCCAGCAGCTGGATGAGCTTGGACTCCTTGGTCACGATGTCTGCCGCCAGCTTACCGGTGAGCTGACCGTCCACGACCTCCAGACGATTGGCCAGACAAAAGTCGATACCCGCGGCAGCCACGATCTTGTCGGCGACCTCGTGGAAGCCGCCGCTTACCACGCCGACCTTCCAGCCCTTGCTGTGTGCCGAGCGCACAAGCTCCAGCGCGCCGGGGGTAAACGTCACGCGCTCAAAGGTGCGCTCGAACACACTCTTGTCCAAGCCGGCAAGCAGCCCCACGCGCTCCTCGAGCGCCTGCTTAAAGTCGAGCTCGCCGCGCATGGCGCGTTCGGTGATTTGTGCAACTTGCTCGCCCACGCCGGCTTCCTCGCCCAACAGGTCGATGACCTCCTGGTTGATGAGCGTGGAGTCGATATCCATAACGATGAGGCGTGCAGTCATGGCGGGCCTTTCCGAGTGCAGTTGTATTGGGGCACATTGTCGCACGTGGCGCGCGTCGGCGACGGCCACGGTGCGTCAATTGTTTCGTCTCCGTCAAGTCTTTGGGCAGGAGCTACTTTTTCGCGGCACATCGACGCAGGTGCGATAACATAGAACGCCATGTCTGGCTGCGCGGTTTACGCAGGCCGGGTAAATCTGTACGACGCCGCCCGGAACGACACGGGGCGGCACAGATCCATAAAGGAGGATCACTGGTATGAGCCAGACCCGTCCCATCGATGAGCATTCCATGCACACCCGTACCTGCGGCGAGCTTCGCTTCGAGAACGTGGGCGAAGAGGTCACCCTCACCGGTTGGGTGAGCCGTCGCCGCGACCACGGCGGCCTTATCTTCTGCGACCTTCGCGACCGTGAGGGCATCACGCAGCTTACCTTCGACCCCGAGCACTCCGACGGCGACGCCTTTAAGATCGCCGAGACCATGCGTCCCGAGTGGCCCATCAAGATTCACGGCGTCGTGCGCGCCCGTGGCGAGGAGACCACCAACACCAAGCTCGCCACCGGCGAGATCGAGGTCCTGACCGACCACGCCGAGGTGCTCAATACGTCCGTCACCCCGCCGTTCCAGATCGAGGACGGCATCGAGACCAGCGAGGACACCCGTCTGCGCTATCGCTATCTGGACCTCCGTCGTCCCGAGATGATGGCCAACCTCAAGCTGCGCTCCGACTTTACCTTTGCCATTCGCGAGGCGCTGCACAACCGTGAGTTCATGGAGGTCGAGACGCCCTCCCTGTTCAAGTCCACGCCCGAGGGCGCCCGCGACTTCATCGTCCCCAGCCGCATCCAGCCGGGCAACTTCTACGCCCTGCCGCAGTCCCCGCAGCTCCTGAAGCAGCTGCTTATGGTCGGTGGCGTCGAGCGCTACTATCAGGTTGCCAAGTGCTTCCGCGACGAGGACTTGCGTGCCGACCGTCAGCCCGAGTTCACCCAGGTCGATATCGAGATGTCCTTCGTGGACCAGAACGACGTTATGAGCGCGCTCGAAGAGGTTCTTGCCGATGCCTTCGGCCGCATGGGTGTCGAGATGCCCACGCCGCTGCGTCGCATGAACTACTGGGAGGCCATGGACACCTATGGCTCCGACAAGCCCGATACCCGCTATGGCATGCATCTGGTCGACCTGACCGACATCTTTGCCAACTCCAAGTTCAAGGTCTTCGCGACTGCCGCTAACGAGGAAGGCTCGGTTGTCAAGGCCATCAACGCCAAGGGTGCCGGTGCCTGGGCTCGCGCCAAGATCGACAAGCTCGCCGGCGTGGCCTCCACGTTTGGCGCCAAGGGCCTTGCCTGGATCGCCTTCCGCGAGGACGGCTCCATTAACAGCCCCATCGTCAAGTTCTTCTCGGACGAGGAGATGGCTGCCCTGCGCGAGCGCATGGACGTCGAGCCCGGCGACCTTGTGATGTTCGCCGCCGGCCCGCGCCTGCTCTCCGACGAGATCCTGGGCGGCATGCGTTCCCACATGGCCAATGCGCTCGAGATCAAGCGCGAGGGCCACGACTTCCTGTGGGTCGTCAACTTCCCGCTGTTCCACTGGGACGAGGACCGCAAGGCCTATGCAGCCGAGCACCAGCCCTTTACCCTGCCGACCGAGACCGACATCGCCAAGATCGAGGCCGACCCGCTGGCAGCCGGTTCTTGCACCTACGACTTTGTCATGGACGGCTTTGAGGCCGGTGGCGGCGGTATGCGTATCCACAACGCCGAGATGCAGATGTCCATGCTTAAGCTCCTGGGCTTTACCGAAGAGCGCGCCGAGTCTCAGTTTGGCTTCCTCATGGAGGCCCTCAAGTTTGGTGCGCCCCCGATGGGTGGTTTCGCCCTGGGCCTGGACCGCGTGTGCATGCTGCTCACCGGCTCCGACTCCATCCGCGACGTCATGGCGTTCCCCAAGACGGCCAGCGGCTCCGACCTCATGTCGGGCGCCCCGAGTGCCGTTAGCGGCGCCCAGCTCAAGGACGTCAGCCTGCGCCTGATGTAGGCAAGCGGCTACATATTGCCCGTAACGAGGGAAGGACACGTGCCTTCCCTCGTTTTTTATACGCCGAGATTGTGAGGGCATGGGATGACCGGGCGTTGCGGAAAGTGCGTCCCGGAATCTGCGTCCGGAATGGGATGAGCTTTCCGCTAGGGTTGTTCCGCGGAAACTACGACCCGGAATTTGCACTCAGAGCGGGCCCCAGTTTCCCAAACAGGGCCCTTTGGGAAACTGGGGCCCAGAATCCCGCCAAATAATGGGACGCGCTTTCCGGTCGAGCTT
>CAKXKM010000104.1 GCA_934876235.1 Collinsella sp. AF02-46-1
ACATAAGGGCCCCCGACGACGAGTTCGTTGTCGATCCTGATAAGGCCGATCGCACGTTCGGTGCCCGTTTGTTTTAAATCGCATGGACAGAAAGAAATACTTGAGGGGGTAAACGACCTGACGTTCTCTGCGAATTCAAAGCGGTCCCTGATGTACGCGATAGCACGGGCCGGATCGCACCAACAGGCGGTCGAAACAACGAGCGTGATTGAGATAAGAGCCCTGTCATCTTTGTCTGGCTGGCTGCTGACGAGGCGCGAGGCGGCGTTCCGGTAAAGGAGCCCATTACGCCCACAGGCACCGAGCGCTTGAGCCATCGTGTCAGTCGCTGCCGCAATCATGGTATAGATGTCGGCGTTCGAATACCCTTTTTCCCGTAGCTTGTGCAGGATTTGATTCGATGCGCAGGACCAGTCGGCAAAGTAGCGATCTTCTAGGGAGCCCGGCTGCGAGTGCACAATCGTGCGCGAAAGCCAGCTGGTGTCCTGTGCCATTTGGGCGGTAGGCTGTCCATTTGTTAACGGCAGATCGGATAGTAACAGTTCGGCAAATGCGCGATGGCTCAGGGTAAATGAAGTCTTGAACAGGGAGAACATGACCTCGAGCGGTGTTTGCCGTCTTGGCATGACATTCTCCCTTCCTTGAACTTATTCGCTAAATAAAGGATAAGGGTGCCACTAGCCGATTTTACTGTGCAACAAATTGCATGTCGGTGAGCGGTCACGCCACCTGATGCGTTTGCTCCAGCATGAGAACTGGTTATCTTAGGGGCGCTATGCGGTCGCGTTTTGATTAGGATGGCACGACTCAGCCGCCCTTCGGGAAGCTGTGTCCCGGAATGGGCGCTCAGAGTGGGATGCAGTTTCCGCAAGGAGGTCCTGGGGGAAACCGTGCCCCGTTCTGATCCGAAATACTGGGACATAGTTTCCCTTTCATAACAGGAGAAGGCGCGCTGTCTGCAGTTGATTCAGACGGCGCGCCTTTTTGGTTGAGCTATGTTGAAGCTTGAAGCCAAAGCTTGTGGCTCCTTAGGAGCGGGCGGCTCCGTCGACGGGGAGCACGGCGCCCGTGACGTAGGAGGACATGTCGCTCGCCAGGAAAACAAAGGCGTTGGCGACATCCTCGGGCTCGCCCATGCGACCCAGCGGAATGGTGGCGATGATGGGCTTGATGACCTCTTCGGGCAGGTTGGCGACCATGTCGGTCTTAGTCACGCCGGGGGCGACGGCGTTGACGCGGATGCCCATGGGAGCGAGCTCGCGCGAGAGCGACTGGACCATACCGTTGACGGCAAACTTGGACGTGGGGTAACCGACGCCGGAGGGCTGGCCGTACTTGGCGACCATCGAGCTTGTGGTAGTGATGGTGCCGCCGTGGCCGGCCTCGGTCATGATCTTGGCGGCAGCCTGGTGGCCATTAAAGACGGCGACGACGTTAAGGTCCATGACCTTTGCGAACTCCTCGGCCGTGTAGTCCAAGAGGGGTGAACGCTGGGAGATACCGGCATTGTTGACGACCGTGTCCAAGCCGCCCATGTCGGCTGCAGTCTGCGTAAAGGCCTCAGTCACGGCCTCGAGCGAGGTGAGATCGCAGGAGCGACCCCAGACCTTGGCGTCGGGATAGGCGGCTGTCAGCTTCTCAACGGCCGTGTCGGCAGTCTCTTGGCGCGAGCCAAAGACGGTGACGGCAGCGCCTTCCTCGATAAAACGGCAGGCGATGGCATAGCCGATACCGCGTGTGCCTCCGGTGATGATTGCTTTCTTGCCCTCGAGCAACATGGTGCTTCCTCTCATCGCGGGCGGACATTCGCAACACAGCGTAGCCGTAACCGGAATCGGCCGTGTTTGCATATCGGTGAACGGTAGCCCGCGTTACCGATGAGCGGCTCGCGCAAATGTGCTCTGCCGTTGTGCTTAGGGCAGGTGACAAAAGGGCTCCCGTCCCACATCGGACGGGAGCCCTCAAGGCGCGTATTGCTAGGCGAGCGTTGGGCTAGTTCGCCATGACGCCTTCGGTCCAAGCTTCAACGTCCTCGATGCGCAGGACGTTGGCGACCTCGGCCACGCAGTCGACGCTGGCAAGCTCGGCGGCGGCAGCCTGGACGTCCTTCTCGAGCGCGCGGTGCGTTAGGAAGATGACCGAGCAGGCATCGCTGACGCCCGATTTGCCGTCCTCGACCTGGTTGATGAGCGAGATCGAGATGTTGTGCTTGGCAAAGATGTCGACCGTCTCGGACAGGGCGCCCACGCGGTCGGCGACTTTCAGGCGCACATAGTACTTGGTCTGGAGCTCGTCCATGGGCTTAAAGGCGAGGTTGTGACCATAGGGCTCAATCTCGGGCAGCGGAGCAACGCCGCGGCTGATCTGCTCGGAGAGCGACAGGATGTCGCCCACGACGGCACTCGCGGTGGGGAAGGAGCCTGCGCCGGCACCGTAGAACATGGTCTCGCCCACGGCGTCGCCTACCACGTAGACAGCGTTCATGGCGCCGTTGACCTTGGCGAGCATGTGGTCGGCGGGGATCAGCGTGGGATGCACGCGGACGTCGACGCCGGCGTCGGTGTTGCGTGCGATGCCCAGCAGCTTGATGGTGTAGCCGAGCTCGCGGGCCTGGGCGATGTCCTCGGCGCCGATGGTACGGATACCCTGCTGGTAGACATCGTCGGTGGTCACGCGGGTGCCAAAGCCGATGGAAGCGAGGATTGCCGTCTTGCTGGCGGCGTCGAAGCCGTCGACGTCGGCGGACGGGTCGGCCTCGGCATAGCCCTTAGCCTGGGCGTCGGCGAGCACGTCAGCGTAATCGGCGCCCTCGGCGTCCATGCGCGACAGGATGTAGTTGGTGGTGCCGTTGAGGATGCCGGCGATGGTCAGGATCTTGTTACCCACCAGGTCGTGCTCGAGCGTGCTGACAATGGGGATGCCGCCACCGCAGCTGGCCTCGCACTTAATCTGCACGCCGCACGCACGTGCCTTCTCGGCAAGCGTCTCGACATGGCGGCCCAGCAGGGCCTTGTTGGCGGAGACGACATGCTTGCCGTTCTCGAAGGCAGTGGTGAAGATCTCGGTTGCGGGATGCTCGCCGCCAATCAGCTCGACGACGATGTCGACGGCGGGGTCGGTGACGACATCGTGCCAGTCGCTCGTAAAGGCCTCGCGCTCAATGCCTGCCGCCTCGGCCTGCTCCCAAGCAAGCGCGCAGGCGCGGGTCAGCTTAAGGTCGATGCCGTAGGCTGCCAGGTACTCATCGTGGTGGCTCTTGATCAGACGGGCCACGCCGCCGCCGACGGTTCCCAGACCGATCAGACCGACGTTCACGGTGCGCAGGGGTTCGCTCATAGATAACTCCTTCGTGCATCTTATGGATGGATAAACCGCTTAAAGGTTGAGTGCATTCTAGCGTGAACCGGGGGCGCGTGCTCGCCAGGCAACAGGAGCCGCACAAAACGGCACCCCCGAAACGCTGCGGAAACATTGGAAACACGCTCGCTACAAACGGACTTCCGTAACAAACTGTCAACGTTTGCGCCATAAGGTTTGCCCTGTACCGCAAGACGGCCGCACCGCGGCCAGCGAAAAAAGGGGGACACCATGTTCAACATCAACAGCACGCTCAGCCGTAGGAACTTTCTCGCCGGCGCTGCGGCGCTCGGCAGCACCGCAGCACTCGCTGGTTGCTCGTCGGGTGGCTCGGACGGCGGCACCGCCGATGACGGCAAGACCTTCAAGATCGGTGTCATCGGCCCTCTGACCGGCGCCGCGGCAACCTATGGCGTTTCGGCCGAGAAGGGTGCCAAGCTTGCCGCCAAGGATTTCTCGACCAAGGACCTCAAACTCTCGCTTAAGTCCGAGGATGACGTCGCCGACGGCGAGAAGGCTATCAACGCCTTCAATACCCTGTGCGACTGGGGCATGCAGGCGCTCGTCGGCCCCGTCACGACTGGTGCCGCCGTCGCTGTCTCGGGCGAGATCGCCGACGATATGCTCATGGTCACGCCTTCGGCCTCGTCGCTCGACGTGACCAAGGATAAGACAACGGTCTCTCAGGTTTGCTTCACCGATCCCACCATGGGTGCCAGCGCCGCGAAGTTCTTGGCCGAGAAGTATGCAGACGCCAAGATCGCCCTGTTCTACAACTCCGGCGATACGTACAGCTCGGGTGTTGCCGATGCCTTTGCCGAGCAGGCCAAGGAGTCCAAACTTGATATCGTCGATACCGAGACCTTTAAGGACGACTCCTCCACGAGCTTTACCAACCAGCTCACCAAGGCCAAGGAGGCCGGCGCCACGCTCATCTTTGCGCCGATCTACTACACGCCGGCGTCCGTTTTGCTCAAGAACGCCAAGGACATGGGATACGACATGACCCTCATGGGTACCGACGGCATGGACGGCCTGCTCTCCGTTGAGGGCTTCGACACCTCCCTTGCCGAGGGCGTGCTGCTCATGACCCCGTTCTCTGCCGACGATGAGAAGAACGCCGACTTCGTCAAGGCATATAAGGACGCCTACGACGAGACGCCTAACCAGTTTGCCGCCGATGCCTATGACTGCGTCCATGCGATTGTCGAGGCTATCGATAAGGCAGACATCGACATCACGGCCGACGGCGCCGACATTGCCGGCGATCTTGCCAAGGCCATGCGCAAGATCAAGATCGAGGGCCTGACGGGCGAGCTCACGTGGAACGACGAGGGCCAAGTCGAGAAGCCCGCCACAGCCTATGTGATCCAGGACGGCAAGTACATCGCCGCCTAAGTGCGCAAAAGTGCGACCGGTGAGGCCGTTTTATTCAGGGCAGGGACGCTTGTAACGGAATGGAAACATTACTTTCACACAATAAAGTGGCTAAACTGCATAAACCAATAGAAATACGCATAATTATGGATAAACGGACAAAACAAAAGAAAAGTTGAAATAATCGCCACTTTTCTCAACTAAAGCGTCTACTATTTTGCGAACGCCGAACACGGCGAAGGATGGCCTGTTGGGTAACCGAAACCCGACGAGATTTGAGAGGAGAGCCGCATGTCGAGCCTCACCGGTAAGTCATTGAACCCTGTTATGAATCGCAGGAGCGTTATCGCGAGCGCAGCAGGTCTGGGGGCGATGTCTATTCTAGCTGGCTGCTCCTCCAACGGCGGCGACAGCGGTTCCGCTTCGGGCGACGCTTCGTTTAAGATCGGCACCATCGGCCCGCTGACCGGCGCCAACGCGTCCTACGGCAAGTCCGTTACCCAGGGTGTCGAGCTTGGCTGCAAGGATTTCTCGACCAAGGAGCTGCCGCTTGCCAGCAAGGCCGAGGATGACCAGGCCGACGGCGAGAAGGCCGTCAACGCCTTTAACACCCTGCTCGACTGGGGCATGCAGGCCCTCGTCGGCCCGACCACCACGGGTGCGTCGGTTGCCGTTGCCGCCGAGTGCGGTAACGACCCCGAGA
>CAKXKM010000105.1 GCA_934876235.1 Collinsella sp. AF02-46-1
AATCTGGTCGAACTGCTCCTTTACGTCCTCGACGCCAGCTTGATCGGAATCGGTAATGACCAGGCACGTGGGCTTTTGGCCAAATATTGCCGAGGAGGCCGGAACCGCATCGTTGGCGGCAAGCATCCCCAGCTTATGCTGGCCCGCACTGTACTGCACGCCGGCGCGCTCCACCAGCAGCACGGCCGCCATGGCAATAAAGACCGCCCACACCACAAGCAGCCCCATCCAGCGAAAATGGCCCGCACGGTCGCGGATATGCTGTACCACGCTCATCGGGCCTCCTCTCCGTTGCGCCAAAACGCCAGTTCCTCGCGGTTGGCGGCGCTCAAGTATACATGCTGTTTGTCAATCGCATCAATCACACGGTGGACCTCGTCACCGTCGCGGCGCATCACCGCAAGGCGCAGACAAAGCATCCAAACCTCCTGCTCCTCGGGCACATCGAGCACCAGCTGGTCGGTCACGGCCTGCGCCTCGTCGATCTGTCCGACATCGGCCAGCGCCGTCGCGTATCGAATGCGAAGCTCAAGGGTGTCCTCGCGCTCGCAGCGACGCGCAAGCAAACGCGCGTACTGTTGGCGCTGAATCTGAGCCACGCGCCCCTCGGCCAGACCCGAGCCCAAGTATTCACCAAGAAAATCGCAGTATTCGTTGAGGTTTTGCGCGCTCGGGTCCGTCTTAAAGGCACGCTCCAGCTGCTGCAGTTTAAGGTCGGACTCCTTGGAGATCTGCGCCACCGCCGTCGCGGCATAGTGAGCCACCTCAACGTCGTCGTTAAGCTTAGCCGCCTGCAGCTGCGCCAGGTACGCTTCGGGCTCCTCGGTGAGCATGGAGAGCATTAGGCGACGCCGGTCTGCCGGATCGTTGACGATGAGCGCCTCCTCGAGCGGGATCACGCCCGCATCGGCTTCACGGTCGTGCACTAGGATGCTGCGATGAAGGTCGTCGTTGAAGCGCAGCGACTCCAGCGCAGACTCTTTCAGCCCCTCGCCAAACACCGCGCTGCGGACCGATAGCAGAACCACCAGCAACGGGCCCCACAGCGGCACCAACACTATTACAGCCAGCATGTGCCCGCGCACCGGCAGCAGGCCCAACTTCATGAGCGTCCACAGTATCAGGCAAACCAGCGCATGAATCAGCAGCAAGACGGCAGCAACGACAAGCGAGATCAAGCGACACCTCCCTCACCGTCGCCGGTGTAAGCGATGTGCTGCAGCAGCGCCACGATGTCCTCGCCGTCGACGGGCTCCACCGCAATCTGCTTTGCGCTCAGGCGCTCGCGGATAATGGGCAGATCGCACGCCTTTGCCTGGCGCATAAGCAGGTAGAGCATGTCACCATCGACCAGGCCCGCCGCATCGCTCTCGCGGATTGCCGACCCAATTGCGCCCACCAGCTCGCCGACAGGCTCCATGCCCGGTACCACGCGCAGGAGCAAAAAGCTGCCCATCTTGCCATCTGCCAGCGCCTGCACGGCCGCGAGCTCTTGGCCAAAGGCAGCCTGCTTGAGCACGCAAGTGCCGTCAACGCAGCGTTTATCCTGTGCCACCGCCTCATAGTCAAAGGCACGGCCCAGCGCGCTTTCGACCAGGCCGCACAAGATGCGGAACAGGTTTTGGTAATAGAGCGTCATTTGGTTTTCGGCCGCACTACGCACAAAGATCAACACGGCGGGTGCCCCATCGCGCTCGATTGTGTATCCAAACATGGGAAGCCCCGGCGTCAGCTCGCGGTTCACCCACAGGTTCGAACGACCCCCGTCGCCCAAAAGGGGCGCAAGCTGCTCAAGCGTAAGCGAGCGTGCGGCATCTTCGGCAATCGCGGGACTTGCTGCCACCAGGCGTGCAAATGCTCCGCCAGAAACATGGTAGATCGTCACCGAATCGTTCTCGAGGATCTCGCCCAGAAGCTCGCAGCACTTGCGATAGATGTCGCGTGGGTTGAACACGTCGAGCTCCTGCGTCACGGCAAAGATCTTGCCAAAGCTGTCGTGGCGACCCACGATCTGGCGCCTGTACGCGCGCTTGTCCTCGATCGCGTCGTGGTAGAGCTGCGTAAGGAACGTATTGCGGTTGCGCACTAACTCGTTATGATCGCGCTCCGCCCTAATGGCTTCGCTGTTGCGCAGCTGCACATAGCCGCACACGGCACCCACAACAAAGTATGCAATAAACGGCAGCCAGTTGGACGGCTCGTAGAACAGGCCCTGGAAGGTATAGCCGTACAGAGTAAAGTAACTCGCAGCCAAACCCACCGACGCCAGCAGCGCCGCAACCAGGCCAAAGTCCAAGCCATACAGCGTGCCGATCAGCACCACGTAGAGCAGGCGATAATCGAGCACGTTGAGCTGGGTCGATTGGGAGAACAAGCGCTCCAGCACCTCGAACAGAACCCAGGCAACGCCCGTCTCCAAGCATTTGACAGGCAGCGTGCGCATTTGAATGCGGTCGATGGCCGCGCGCAAGGGGTTGACCTTCTTTGCACGGCCAGCATCCCAGCGAGCCCAAATGGTCGAGAGGTCGCGCAGCAAGTCGTAGCGCTGAAACCAGCCATAGCGCACGCGAGCGACGTCGCTGGCGGGCAGGGCGTAGCCGGCAGAATCGCCATAGGCAACTGAGAGCCCTGGGAACAGCGCCTTGAGGGCGTCGCCCACCTCACCCACCGTGTGATGGAAGGTATCGACTACGTCGAGCGTCTCAAAGTTAGCATTCCAGCTGTCGAAGATACGGCGTACCAGCACCGAAAGCTCCTCGGCACACAGCAGGGGAAACGCCGCATCCTGCGCGCCCTGCAGAGCAACCGATCCGGTTGAGCACGCGTCGAACAGCGGCACCAAAAACGGATCTTCCAGCGCGGCAGACGCGGTATACAGGAACGGCACGCGCAGGATCTTGGTCTGAACGCCCTCGCGAGCAGCGTAGTAGCGGCACAGGTCGTTGGCTGCGTGCGCGATAATGCCCTTGCCCGTTCGCCCCGTGGCATCGGCGGCACCCTCGGCACCCGCGGGCCCCGCTACATACAGCAGTTGGACCCGGCGACCCGCGCACGTACGAAAGACCGAGCGCAGCAGCTCGATATCGCCCACGGTATCGGTATGCGGGGTAAGGTAATTGGATAAGTAGACCACGCGGTCGAACTCGTAGGCCTGCTCCAAGTGCTGGAGCAGCTCTTTCCACGAGGCATGGGGCGACGACTTATCGCGGCGCGCTTCCTGCGCGGCTACAACCTTAACGTGGTCCCCAGGGAATGCCTTGGCGCAAAAGTCATCGTCAACATATGCGGTGTTGCCAACAACCAGCACCTCCATGGCGCACCCCTCCCCTAAAATCCACTTCTGTCATAGTCAAACATGCGTATTTTACGCTGTCAACGCGAGCTGGAACGCCTTTAAGGCTGTTTTAAGAACTTTTTTAGGGAATGTGGGGACTTCGAGAGTCCAAAATGAGCGCCCAATCCGGAAGTATGCGGCAAATTCAAGACATGCCGACAACACTGGATAGTAGCAACGCTTCTACCTGCGGCTTCTGTTCATGAAAAGGACCATGCTAATCCCACTCCTCGATGCGGGTGAGATACGGATCGGCGCCGTAGCGACCGGACAGGTATTGCTTGTCGAAAGCCGCGTTCTTGCTTACCAGATTACCGTTTGCCTCGTGGATGTCGGCGAGAGACCACAGTTGGCTCGCCTCCCCCTCGCCGCGCGCAGCGAACCATATCTCGTCACGGCGGAACACATCGTTTCGCATGGTTGACACATCCTGAGACGAGAAGATGAGCTGCGCGCCACTCTTGTTGACCCCAGGATCCTTAAACAGCAGAATCACATAGCGAAGAAGCTTCGGGTGCAGTTTGGCGTCGAGCTCGTCTACCACAACGGTGCCACCACGCTCAAGCGCTGTCATCAGATACGCAGCCAACCCCATGAGCTTCTGGGTTCCGGCAGATTCCTCGGATAAACGCAGCTCGTATGCCTTGCTGCCCACCTCGTGCCTCACGAAGACGCGCTGGCCGCGCCACTCCGGCGCCCTCTCCACTCTGAAGCCATCAATACGCACATCAACGGCGCGCAAAAAACGCGTGACCTCGGGTGAGTCATCCTCGTCGAGCAATTGTTCGAGCATCTGCTCCAGATAGGAGCTGTTATAGTTCAGGAACACCCCGTCAAGAAACCAGCTGGCAGCCTCCTTGACCACCGGCGCATCGAAGTTGATGTAAAGGAACGATAGGTACGGCAGGCTCGGGTTGAACCTCGCAGCCGTCACAAGCTTACGCAGTGTGGGACCGAGTTCAACCTTTGTATCCTCGCGCTCGAACAGCATCGCCGTACGCGACGCTCCCAATTTACGCCGCCACAGCCCTTCGGACACGATCTCATCGGCGTATACAGACAGAACATAGCGGTACTCATGCTCACCCGCGCGGTAATAGAGTTCGAACTCGGTGGGCTCGGCAGCAGACACGTCATCGAACTCAAACGCAGAGCAACGGGGTATCGAAGGACGGTTACCCTCTGGCGCATCAGTGCTGGCAGACAGCAATCTGATCGGCCTGGCCACCGCCGAACGAATGTAGTCAAGCGCCTCGAGCAGGTTAGACTTGCCGCCAGCGTTAGGCCCGTATACCGCAGCCACCGGAAGAAAACTCTGCCCGTCAGGGCACTCTATGAGGGAGCGCTCGAACTCCCTCATCGATGTTGCCTGCATGGAAAGCTCAGTTTCGTCGCGATAGGATCTATAGTTCCTGAAGGTGAACTGGCAAAGCATGGTACTCAACATTCTTTTCATTGTTTTAAAAGCTATATCATAGTTTTTATTTGATTATAGACTTTAAGTAGGCTAAATCAAGTGCTTACTACACCAATGACAGCAGGCGCAAGGTGCCAAACCGCCTATACTCGACCATCCCATTGCCGGAATGGCGTTTAGCTAGCACGTTACGCATTACATGCATGAAAAAAGGGCAACACTCTATCAGAAAGCGTCACCCTTAAAGCCCCCAAAGAGCTTTTGTATTGAGATATGCACTCTACACCTCAATGAAGTGAAGCATCATACCGCACAACCTCGTTTTCAAAACGCCCAAATATGCGTTCCAATGCGAATATCGAATCGACAGCATCGTTTACAACCTTCACCCCAATGATGAAGTCATTTAACGACAGTGGGCACACCATTACGGGCCGCTATCGCTATGGAGCCGAACCCTTATCCCCTCGGTGGGTAGGGGTCGTGGCCATGGGAATCCCTTGCGCGAATCCGTCCGTCGCGACGATGGACAATCAACTCCGATTCTTGATTGGAGCAAATGCGTCGACCGAGCTTTATCGCCTCGCTCTGGGTCGCCGTAACGAAAGAAGCGCGACTTGCTCCCTCGCCCTTAACCTGCCAATTGCCATCAGAACGCTTCGAAACGTGCTGATTTCTGCCT
>CAKXKM010000106.1 GCA_934876235.1 Collinsella sp. AF02-46-1
CGTGCTTCACCCTGAGGTCTATACTCATGGAAAACCTCCCATTTCCCGATGTCCAAGAAATGGGAGGCAGTTCACAGGCACCTTTGTGGTGGTTTCCCCTTGTGGTGGTTCCAAGTGTATAGCCTTTGCAGCCTGCGGTCGTTAGACAAACAGCGCGTGCGCGAGCAGTGCGCACACGCACGCCGCGACAAACACCAGCGCCACGACCGAAATCACGCGATCGGCCATGTCCATGTTGGCCCGATTCGTAAAGAACCGATCTTCGGCGGCATCGGCGCGTGCCTCGCGCACCACTTCGGCAACCACCTCGCGGCCATCAAGCATCTTTGCATCCATGTTTGCCTCCCCGGCCCCAATCTTGTCCATCGAAAACCAACTCCGTGCAACCTGTCGGCGCCTACGGGCGCTCGTTGGGAGCCAGGCGTTGCATCTTGTTCACGGCCTTGAACTTGGTGAACAGCGGCACGTACTCAAAGCTCACGTTGGAGTTCTCCAGGCCGTACCAGCGCGCAGGCGTGCCGGCGGCGCGGCGGATGATGTACTTGAGCGTGATGGCCGTACGCTCGCTGGGCTCCACGTCGCTTTCGGGCGCCAGCAGCTTGCGGATCATGACGAACTTAAACGTACCGATGTTGCCCGGGTCCTTGTAGACCGAGTAGTCATGCGTCTGCGCCGGCAGCTCGCCGCTGGCAGCCAGGTCCTGAACAACCTGGCGCAGGTAAGCATTGACGCGCTGGTTGATCTTATAGCCCAGGTACAGATGCACGCGGAACACGTAGTCGGTGCCGAACGTCTCGACCGAATAGGCAAAGGTATGCGGTTCGTCCATGGTCTCGACATTCACGAACCACCAGGCGCGAGCGCGCTTGGGATGCTTGTCCAAGATCGAGTAGACGATATCACGGTCGATGTAATCGGTATGGGTGTCCTTGGTCAGGTACACGATGTTGTCGCTCAGGCGCTCGTAGCGATCATCATCGCGCAGGCGCTTGAGCTGCGGCAGGTAGCTGCGCAGCGGCAGCAGCGTAAACTGGCGCTGCTCGACCGCCGTACCGTTGTACCAGCACACCATGATGCCCATGATGAGTGCAGCCATGAGGATGGTGAAGTAGCCACCGTGGAAGAACTTGGTGAGCGAGCTCACAAAGAAGAAGCCCTCGAGCAAAAGGAAGAAGGCGGCAAAGATCCACGGCGCGACCTTGAGATTGCGCTCCACGTGCAGATAGAAGAAGAGCAGCATTGTCGTGCACATCATGGTCAGGGTAATGGCCAGGCCGTACGCGGCCTCCATGTGCGCCGAGTTCTGGAACAGCAGCACCACGACGACGCAGCCCACGAGCATGACGTTGTTGACCATGGGGATGTAGAGCTGGCCCTTGGTCTCGGCAGGATAGAAGACCTGCATATGCGGCATGAGGTCCAGGCGGCTGGCCTCGGACACCAGCGAGAATGCGCCGGTGATGAGCGCCTGCGAGGCGATGATGGCCGCGACGGTGGAAAGGCCGACGGCAAAGGGGCGCAGACCCGGGGCGAGCATCTGGTAGAAGGGGTTGAGGTCGGCGATACCCATGAGCTCCGGGTTGCCGGCGTTGTTGATAAGCCACGCGCCCTGGCCCATGTAGGACAGCAGCAGGCAGCACTTAACGAACGGCCAGGTGGCATAGATGTTGCCGCGGCCCACATGGCCCATGTCGGAATAGAGCGCCTCGGCACCGGTGGTAGCGAGGAAGCAGCTGCCCAAAATCATGATGCCCGCATGGTTGTTGGGGCTCAGCAGAAAAGCGATGCCACGCAACGGGTTGAGGCACAGCAGCACCGCGGGATACTGGCAGACAAAGAACAGGCCCGTGCCGCCCAGGAACAAAAACCACAGCGTCATGATGGGGCCGAAGGCGTGACCGATCTTGGCCGTGCCGATGCGCTGCACCAAGAAGAGCGCGATGATGATGGCAAGCGTGATGGCGACGACACGACCCTGGTCGTCACCGAGCACGGCATGGACCGCCGGGATGGTGCGCAGGCCCTCGATGGCCGTGGTGACGGTAACGGCAGGCGTCAGGATGCCGTCGGCGAGCAGCGCCGCGCCGCCCAGCATGGCGGGGATGATGAGCCACTTGCCGCAGCGCTTGACCAGGCTGTACAGGGCAAAGATGCCGCCCTCGCCGTGGTTGTCGGCGCGCAGCGAGATCAGCACGTACTTGACGGTCGTCAGCAGCGTGACCGTCCACACGACAAGGGAGAGCGCGCCGAGCACGAACTCCTGCGTGACGCTTCCGATGCCGCCGTTGCCGGCAACGAGCGCCTTGGTTACATACATGGGGCTGGTGCCGATATCGCCATACACCACGCCCAGCGTGACGAGCATCGCCGAGATGCTCACAGGAATCGCAGCGTGCGAGGCTACTTCCTTTGCCTTTTGTTCCATAAGCCGGTTTCCTCCCAATTTTAACGTTCGACGGGATTATATGTAATCAGCCCATATTTTAATGGCACCGTTTTCCCAGCTAGATAAACATTTATGCGGCCTTTAGGCCACCGCGGCGATATGGAATGTGACAAAGGGACGCCCCCTTTGTCACATTCGTCATTTTCCGAGCCAGTTTTTGAACCACCACTCCATAGAGCGGCTCATCTCGGCCATAAAGGGGCTCGTGTGCTTACGGGTGTAGATGTCGATGACGCGCTCGCCCACCTCGCGGGCGTGCGGGCGAGACATCGCATCCATCTCGGCCACCTGCGCATCCATGGTCGCGGTATCGGCGCGGCGATAGCGCTCATCGTGCACCAGGTTCACCACGGGATGCGCGATCGCCGGGCGCTCCTTGCGGGGCGTGCCGATGATGAGCATCGACAGCGGCATGGTATAGGGAGGCAAGTCCAGCAGTGCGGCAACTTCCTCAGCATTCTCGACGATATCACCGATGTAGCAGCTCCCCAGCCCCAGGGCCTCGGCGGCGACCACGGCGTTTTGCGCAGCGATCACGGCATCCTGCGCCGCGATGGCAAAGTCGCCCAAACCCGGCGCGGGGCGGGGCGCCTTGCCCGTGCGCTCGACAAACTCGGGCTCAAAGCAGCCCACGTGCTCAAACAGATCGATCCACTTGGCATAATCGACCACAAATATGAGTGCCCAGGGCGCCTTGGCGATCATGGGCTGGTGGTCGCACAGGTCGGCAAGACGGTCCAGCGTAGCCTGCTCACGAATGCTCACGATGGAATACATCATCATGGCGCCCGCCGACGGCGCGCGACTCGCCGCATGCAAGATCGCCGCCCGCTGCTCGTCGGTCACCGCCACGGGACGGCCGTCGTCATCGCGCGCAAAAGCGCGCGTGGACGAGCGGTGCTCCAAAATGTCCAGTACCGCGTTGCCCGTAGTCTCGACCGGATAGCCGTACGTATCCACGCCCGCAGCTCCGCCGCCGCCCATGTCCGCCTCGCAAACCTGCTCGCTCATCGCCCTACCCTCGCCATTTCTTTAAGAAGCCTTTACGTTTCCGTGTAATTCCCGTCCATTATCGCGCAGGTCGCCACCACATTGCGCCACACCGCCACACGTGCGCGTTAATATGGCTGGTTGTTGTGCGCAGACACCAATTGCAGCGCATATCTTGGTAACAATCGGGTAAACCCCCGCTTTCGTAGGTTTTAGTTTGTGAGGAGTCTCAGCATGTTCGCTGCCGCCATCTCGCTCGTCGGTCTTGCGGCGACCGTCTACCTTGTCTTGCGCGAGGCCAAGGCCATTCGCGCTCAGTCGGGCACCGTTGCCAAAAGCGCTCTTGGGTGGAGCGTCGCCTTCGGCCTGTTCCAGCTCTTTTTGACCATTTGGGGTGCCATTGGCCTCGTCGCCCAAAACGAGCCGCTCGCCTTTGTGATGCTCATCCTGACCAACGCCATCCTCACCGGATGCGCTTGGGCCAGCATCGCCCGCGACCGCATCGCCCCGCGCGTCTTTGCGTTCGCCGAGCCCGACGCCCCCGCCCCCACCGGCAAGCTCGCCCGCCTGCGCGGCGCCTTTGTGGGCAAACCGCTCGTCGCCGCCGTCCTGTGCCTGCTGCTCGCCGGCGTCTTTGCGCTGCTGGGCATGGAGGTCTCGTCCAACCACGACTTTACCTGGGTCTACCCCCTGTGCATCCTGCTCGAGTGGGCCATCATCGCCACACTCATGACTGGCTTGTTCTTCCTATTCCAGCGCCACGGCGCAGCTCCCGCGGTCCTGGCCTTTGCCCTCTTTGTCCTGGGCATTGCCGAGTTCTTTGTCATCACGTTTAAATCCATGCCCATCCAGCCGGGCGACCTTTCGGCCATCTCCACCGCCGCCGCAGTCGCCGGCACCGGCTACACCTTCTCGATCTCGCTGTTCTGCGTGCTATCCATGGGCTTTACCGCCATCGCCATGCTGCTGTGCGAGTACGCCGGCCTGGTCGCGCCGCACCGTCAGAAGGGCGCCGCCAACGCCAAGCGCATGTTGCTCACCAACCTGCTCGTGGCGGTGCTGTGCCTGGGCGGCGTGACCGCGCATGTCACGCTCATCGACTACTACAACACCCTCGGCATCACCGTCTACACCTGGCGTCCGCTCGAGAGCTACTGGCGCGAGGGCTATCTGCCTGCCTTTATTAGCGCGGCACAGTCCATCAAGCCGCCCAAACCCGCCGACTATTCTGTCGATGACGCCAAGGCCACGCTCAAAAAGTACGCCAAGGCCTACGACAAATCCGACGCGGCCAAGAGCGACGAGCGCGCCGCCGCAAAGGAGCAGTTCGACAGCGAGAAGCCCACGGTCATCGCTATCATGAACGAGACGTTCTCGGATTTGTCGATCTACCAGAACATGCGCGCCGGCTACGAAGGTCCGCAGTACTTTAAGAACCTGTCCAACTGCCTCAGCCGCGGAAAGCTCTACGTGAGCGCCTACGGCGGCGGCACGGCCAATACCGAGTTTGAGTTTATGACCGGCAACTCCATGGCCAACCTGGGCTCGGGCGTGTACCCCTACACCATCTACAACATGGAAACGACCGGGAATCTGGCAGAGCAGTTCAAATCGCTCGGCTATTCCACCACGGCCATGCACCCCAACCACGCGACCAACTGGAACCGCGAGAACGTCTACAAGGACTTTGGCTTTGACCAGTTCCTGTCCATCAACGATTTCCAAGGCGCCGATACCCTGCGCGGCATGGTGACCGACCAGGCAACCTACGACAAGATTCTTGAGCTGCTCGACCAGAACGCCGATCCGCAGTTTATCTTCGATGTGACCATGCAGAACCACTC
>CAKXKM010000107.1:0-678 GCA_934876235.1 Collinsella sp. AF02-46-1
CCTCGCGGCCTCCCCCTTTTTTGCGTTTACGGGGTGTAAATGACTCAATTACACCAGACGATCTTGTTGTTTTCGGTATTGAGCCTTTATTTAAAGAAAATAAATCGTATAACAAGGGCAACTGCTATGGCCGCAATGATCATAAGCAGGATTGTCAGTTGATGCTGCTTGCGTCGTTTACTTGACGAAACGAAGATTGACTTTCCCTGTTTTGGCGTTTCGAGATAGCGAGCCGAATGCGTCAAGGTTTGCTTGGGTCGAGGCCCTCTTTGTTGATGAGCGGCGGATGCTTTCATCGGCTCATCACTAGCTGCGCTGTTTTTAGATAATGGTGCGTCTTTCAGATATACAGGGTCTCCCGAGGCGACGCCCATATGTTTGCGCCCCGTTTGCGCTTCTTCGAGTGTTTGATATCGGTTTCTTGTCACATATTTGGGCTCTGGGTCATTGATAGGCTCTTGCGAGATGTGGGGGCGATGGAATCGAATCGGTTGCGGGCTGGATGCTTCGTCCTGCTCCGGCATAAACGTGTTGTCCTGTTTTTGATCGTCCATGATGCCCTTAGTTCGTCATCAATATCGTGTATGCGCCCATTGTAAGCCAGCCGTCTAGTTTTGATGGGATTGCATACATTATTTAAGCCTTCGTTCAAATTCCGTTTATTAGACAAAACCTTAG
>CAKXKM010000107.1:688-5128 GCA_934876235.1 Collinsella sp. AF02-46-1
ATATATAAGAAGCGGTTGGGCATATATATGAGCGTCAAAAGAAGTCCCAACCACCTAGAAGATGGCTCGGCAGTCCTTAAAAGGAGTGGTAAACATGGCAAGCATGGTTCCTTATCGTTCGGTTTTTGGCGTTCGCCCTTCTGCTAGCTCGCTGTTCGACCTGTTTGATGATATGACCGACCTTGCAAACAACTCGATTGCTTCCAAGGCGTTCCCCGTTGATGTCGAGGACAAGGGCGATGGTTATGAGGTCAAGGCCTATCTGACCGGCGTCGCTAAGGATGACATCGATGTTGAGCTTAATGAAGGCCGTCTGTCCATTAGCGTGAACGTTGTGGAGGACGAGGAGAATGAGGGCAAGAACTACCTGCAGAAGGAGTTTAGCTCGTACAGCGCGACGCGTGGCGTATATCTGAAGGACGCTTCGAGCGAGGGCCTCTCTGCTAAGTATGCGGACGGCATCCTCACCGTTACGGTTCCCAAGATTGTCGAGAAGAAGAACGTCACGAAGATCTCTATCGACTAACGATGGCTCTGCTGTAACCGAGAGTATGAGTTAAGGGGGCTGGGAAGTGATTTCCAGTCCCCTTTTGTTGTCTTGAGTGGACTATTGAATAGTTGTCGGTTGATACTGGCTTGCGGGGCGTATCGAGAGTTTTCGCGATCCTTGGAGAAGGGTGGCGGAGCTGCCAACCTCGTCATCCAAGGTTGCGGCTAAAGCTTTGGCATAGCTTTTGACGGTAAGGCTCGGGCGATTGTTATCTTGGCTGATATGCATGGCAATGAGCTGCTCGGTGCGATCGGTGACGAGTCCGCGCGCTGCGTTGGCGGCTTGGTCGTTAGAAAGATGGCCTTTTGCTGATAAAATTCGCTCTTGGAGGAAGCGGGGATATTCTCCCTCGCGCAGCATGGTCACATCGTGGTTGCTTTCGAGCGCGAGGACTCGGCAGTCTTCGAGGGTGTCTATAGCTTGTTTGGTTAGCTCTCCGGTGTCGGTGGCAAAGCCAATGGAGTCATCGAGAGTGTCAAATCGATAACCGACAGGATTGATGACATCATGCGATGTTGGGTAGGTTCGCACGCGGATGCCGGCAATGGGAAGCGTGTCGCCGGGGTCAAATTCCTCTACGGGTAGATGTGCGAGGGTTTCTTTGCACGAAAGCGTGCCCCTGCTGGCAAAGAGGGGACCATGCCAGTGCTTGCACCATACATCGAGCCCTTTGATGTGGTCGCTGTGTTCATGGGTGATTACAAGCGCGGCAACGTCGTCTGCCGAGAGGCCAAGCTCCGCCATGCGTTTAAGTGTCTCGCGGCGGGACAGGCCATCATCGATCATGATGAGACCTTGCGGTCCCTCGATGAGTGTGCAGTTGCCTTTTGAGCCGCTGCCGAGGATATGAAGGTGCAGGCGAGACATAAGATTCCAAAGGATACAATGGGTGCGGACGAATAGAGGAGGAAGCGAATGCCAACGGTATCTCAGCACTATGGACATCATGCTGCGTCGCGGGCGGATGATTACGCCCTGGCGACGCGGCAGACGGCTGCCCCCGTGGTGCTCATGGTATCAGGTGGTGCGGACTCGACGGCCTTGCTTCTTATGGCATGCACATCAAAGTTGGATATCATGGACGGTCGCGGTGTCGCTTCCATTGCGCGCGAGCGTCTGCACGTACTGCATGTAAATCATCATCTGCGTGGTGAGGCGTCCGATGGCGATGAGGCCTTTGTGCGCGAGCTCTGCGCGCAATATGGCTTGCCGCTGTGTGTTGAGCACGCCTATTTTGATGATGAATTGGGCAATATCGAGGCGGCTGCCCGTGAGGTACGCTATGCCGCGGCACGGAGATGCGTTCGTGAGCTCTGCGCCCAGACGGGCGCACCGCGGACGGCGGCCCGCATCTGTACGGCGCACACCTCGTCGGACCGCGCGGAAACGTTTTTGATGAATGCGATTAAGGGGTCGGGGCCCGCTGGTCTATCGAGCATCCCACGCCGTCGGAACATCGTGGTTCGCCCCTTGCTCGACCTCACGCACGATGAACTCGTGAGCTATCTGCAGGTGCACGGTCAGCCATGGCGGGAAGATGAAAGCAACGAGGACGTTTCGTACCTGCGCAACTATGTACGCCATCGGGTGATGCCGGTGGTGGCACAGCGCAACGCGAGCGTCTGTAAGACGATTGGCGCCGCTTGCGAAATTCTGGGCGACGAAGACGCCTTTCTTTCCCAGCTTTCGGCACAGGCGTTTCGAAGCTGCCTGCGCAAGGAAGCGGCGGGCGCACTTGTGCTCGATGCGCGCCGTCTTGCCGCCGCTGAGGTTGTGATTGCACGGCGTATCGTGCGATTGGCGATTAAGCGCATCGATCCCGACGCGCGACCGGAGATGCGGCACGTGGAGCGCGTGCTCGCCTGCGTCGCTGCGGGCTCGGGCTCGGTTACGCTTCCTGCGGGAATTGATGCCCGTGTGGAGTTTGGCACGCTGGCGTTCAAGGCCCCGGCGGCGCGCGAGGGTTTAGTGGCCGATTGGATCTCCGTTCCCGGTCGTCTGCCGCTGGGGGCGGGGCATATGCTGACAGCGGAGCCGATGGCTGTGGAGCCGGGGTGCGATATCGTGCACCGTGCCCGCGAGCTTGCTGCTGCCGGAAAGGTTGCGGCCTTGGTGGATGCGGCGGCCCTGGGGTTTGCCGACCGCGATAGCGAGCGGATGTTAGTCGGCTCGCGCGGGGAGATTCCCACCGAGGCACGATCGGCGCGCCTGTGGGTGGATAGCCCTGTGCCGGGAGACGTGATGTGCCCGTTGGGGATGAACGGCCGAAGCAAGAAAGTGTCAGACCTGTTGAACGAGGCGCGCATTCCTGTTTCAGACCGCTCTGGCGTACCCGTGGTAAGAACGGCTCCGGGGGGTGCCGTAGTATGGGTCGCGGGCGTTCGCGCGGACGAACGTTTTAAGTGCACGGCGGCGACGCGCGTGGCCTATCTGCTTCGCGTGGTTGACGCGGATTAGCTCCTCGCACCAGCTTTTCTGTGCGGCGTTGACGGTATTCCCGCGCTGATGGCGCACGGGCTGGTAAATATACCCCGTGCGCTGCTAGAATGTGTAGTTCGCGTCCATACGGCGGTGTGTGGGCGATAAGCACAAGAAAGGGTTGTCATGGCTTCTCAACATCCGGATATCGAGAAGGTTCTGTTTACGCAGGAGGATATCGACGGTATCGTCTCTCGCCTAGGCGAGCAGATTACTCGCGACTACGCGGGTAAGGATCTGGTGCTGATTGCGGTCCTACGCGGCGCCGTGGTCTTTATGGGCGACCTGATGCGCAAGATCGAGCTGCCGACCAACATCGATTTCATGGCTGTTTCGAGCTACGGCGACGGCGTGAAGTCCTCCGGCATCGTGCGTATCATTAAGGACCTGGATATCGACATCCGCGGTCGCGACGTGCTGATCGTCGAGGACATTCTGGACTCGGGCCTGACGCTCAAGTACCTGATGAAGAACCTCGAGAGCCGCAAGCCCGCTTCTCTGGAGGTCGCCGCCTTCCTGTGGAAGGACGTTGAGGACCGTACCTCGGCCGTCACGCCCAAGTATGTTGGAACCCATTGCCCCGATGCCTTTGTGGTGGGCTACGGCCTCGACTATGCCGAGCGCTATCGTAACCTTCCGTATCTGGGCATTTTGAAATCGGAGGTTTATTCGTAAGATGCCCGACGACCGTAACGATAACAATTCCCAGACTCCCCGGGAGCCTAAGATCCCGGGGATGCCCGGAGGCAAGAAGCCCACGCGTACGGGCTGGCTGTATTTTATTTTGGCTTGCGCGCTTCTGGGCTACGCCTTCTTTAACATGGGCTCCGGCTTTGCCAATTCCAGCAATACCGTAAAGCTCGCGACGAGTGAGATGGTCAATGCCATTAAGCAGGACCGTGTCGAAGATTTGACCTATACGGTTCAAGACGGAAGCGTGGCGGGCCATTACTGGAAGACAAAAAAGGACAAGGGCGACACGAGCGAGCTCAAGAGCTTCTCCTCGACCTATGTCGGCTCCGATTCGCTTGCCGAGCTTATGGCAGAGCACCCCGATACCAAGTACATCGTCAACACCAATGACCCCGATTTTTGGGCCGACTTTGCGATGAGCGCGCTGCCGACGATTGCCCTGATCGCCATCATGTTCTACTTTATGCGCCAGATGATGGGCGCCAACAACAGGAACATGCAGTTTGGCAAGACCAACGCCAAGACCAACGAGGCAACGCGCCCCAAGGTCAAGTTTGAGGATGTTGCCGGTGTAGACGAGGCAGTCGAGGAGCTCGAGGAGATCCGCGACTTTTTGAGCGATCCGGACCACTATCGCAAGCTGGGCGCCAAGATCCCGCGCGGTGTTTTGCTGGTGGGCCCTCCGGGTACCGGTAAGACGCTGCTGGCCAAGGCCGTTG
>CAKXKM010000108.1 GCA_934876235.1 Collinsella sp. AF02-46-1
TCTTTAAGGAGGCCAAGTCTCAGGCCCCGTCGATCATCTTCATCGATGAGATTGATGCCGTGGGACGTCAGCGCGGAGCCGGCTTGGGCGGCGGCCACGACGAGCGCGAGCAGACGCTCAACCAGCTGCTGGTCGAGATGGACGGTTTTGAAGAGAGCGAGTCGGTCATCCCGATCGCCGCGACCAACCGTCCTGACATCCTGGATCCGGCATTGCTGCGTCCCGGTCGTTTTGACCGTCAGGTTACGGTCGACCGTCCGGATGTGAAGGGCCGCGAGCAGATCTTGCGCGTTCATGCCGAGAACAAGCCGATGGACGAGGACGTGAAGTTTGAGAAGCTCGCCCAGATGACCGTTGGCTTCACCGGCGCCGATCTGGCAAATCTGCTCAACGAGTCTGCGCTGCTGGCTGCCCGCCGCCATCGTTCCGTGATCTCGATGGACGAGGTCGAGGAGTCGATGGAGCGCGTGATTGCCGGTCCGCAGCGCAAGGGTCGCGTGATGACCGAAGCAGAGCGCACCACGATTGCCTACCACGAAAGCGGTCACGCCCTGGTGGGCCACATCCTGGAGCATTCCGATCCGGTTCACAAGATCTCGATTGTCAGCCGCGGCCAGGCGCTGGGCTACACGCTGCAGCTTCCGCAGGAGGACCACTTCCTCAAGACCAAGAACGAGATGCTCGACGAGCTCGCCGTGTTCTTGGGCGGTCGCGTTGCCGAGGAGCTCATGTGCGACGACATCACGTCGGGCGCGAGCAACGATCTGGAGCGCGCGACCAAGATGGCGCGCGAGATGGTCACGCGCCTGGGCATGAGCGAGGAGCTGGGCACGCAAGTGTTTGGTGAGGCGCAGCATCAGGTGTTCCTTGGTCGCGATTACGCCGATCACCAGGATTACTCCGAGGAGACGGCGCGCCGCATCGATATCGAGGTTCAGCGCATTATGCGTGAGGCCCATCGTCGTGCGGTCGAGATCCTGGATGCCCGTCGCGATCAGCTCGACCTGATGGCGAAGGTGCTGCTTGAGCGCGAGACCGTCGAGGGCGACGCCGTGAACGCCCTGCTCGACAACGAGTGGGACGCCTACCTTGAGCGCGAGGGCGATATCCTGGCTGCCAAGGAGGAGCGCAATGCCAAGGCGGCCGGCATGCCGACCAAGAAGCGCACGCCGCGCATGAGCGAGGAGGAGCTTGCGGCGGACGCTGCGGCATTTGCGCAGGCGGCTATGCAGGAAGATGCCGAAGTCGCATCCGATGATGCCGACGATGACTGTGCCGTCAATGCCGGTGCCGACACCGACGACGACAAATAGTCTTTGTGGCGAAAGCCTCCGCGGGGAAACCTGCGGAGGCTTTTTCCTTTGTTGATTGGGGACAGACTTAAATGAGCGTTTTCACGCATTTAAGTCTGTCCCCAATCAACATTGCTGCGGCGCTTTGCTCGACTAAAGCGTACAATACCGCCTATGCGAAAGGGGAACAGATGATCAACGAAACTATGTATGCTCGCGGTGCGGAAAGCTCCATCATCCGTGAGATTTTTAGCTATGGCCTTGAGCGCAAGGCGCAAATCGGCGCGGAAAACGTGTTCGATTTTTCGCTGGGCAACCCGAGCGTTCCGGCGCCTGCTGCCGTGGCTGAATCCATTAAGAAGGCTTTGGAGCTGCCGAGCGATCAGTTGCATGGATACACGCCTGCACCGGGACTGCCGCAGTGCCGTTCCGCTGTGGCCGTGTCGCTCAACCGCCGTTTTGGCACGAGCTACGAGGGCAAGGATGTCTTTATGACGGTAGGCGCGGCGGCTTCGCTCACCTGCACGCTCAACGCCGTTACGAACCCGGGCGATGAGGTTATCGTCATTGCGCCGTATTTTCCGGAGTATCGCGTCTGGATCGAGAAGGCTGGCTGCACGTGTGTCGAGGCGCTTGCTAACGAGGACACATTCCAGCTGAGCGTGGATAACGTGCTCAAGGCGATTACCGACAAGACAGCTGCCGTCATTATCGACTCACCGAATAACCCGACGGGCGCCGTGTATACGCGCGATACCCTGACGCGACTGGCCAATGTTTTACGCGAGGTCAACGCCAAGCGCGATCCCGAGAATCCGATTATGCTTATCTCGGATGAGCCGTATCGCGAGATTGTGTATGGCGCCGAAGTGCCCTGGGTGCCTTCGATCTATGAGCACACCATCGTGTGCTATTCGTATTCCAAGTCCCTTTCGCTACCGGGTGAACGTGTGGGCTGGATTTTGGTCCCCAATACCAATCCGCAGGCTGCTCGCCTTATGCCGGCCGTCGCCGGTGCCGCCCGCACGCTGGGCTTCGTGTGCGCACCGGCCCTCTTCCAGCGTGTGATCATCGACTGCATTGATGAACCGAGCGATGTCGAGGCCTATGCACGCAACCGCACCGCGCTTACCGATGCACTGGCGGAGTATGGCTACACCTATGTTGAGCCGGATGGTGCATTCTACCTGTGGGTGAAGGCGCTGGAGCCCGATGCGAACGCCTTCTGCGAGCGCGCGAAGAAGTATGAGCTGCTCGCGGTGCCTTCGGATAGCTTTGGCATGCCGGGCTGGTTCCGCCTTGGCTACTGTGTGAGCTACGAGACCATCGTCAATTCGTTGCCTGCCTGGAAGCAACTGGCCGACGAATATCGTCGAAAGTAAAGCGCTCTGCTTGCAATGTTTTACGTGAAACGGGGTTTGGTGCTAAGCCAGGCCCCGTTGTTTATGCCGTTGTGTGATTGGGATGAAGCAGTTTTACGACTGCCGAAAGCTATGCGTACAATGAATATACGCGACGGCCATACTGGACAAGGAGACCCGATGCCCTACCTTCTTTCTTGTGATATTCATACTCATACGATGTTCTCTGCGCATGCGTACTCAACCATCGAGGAGAACATCTATTGGGCGGCAGAGCGCGGCCTTCAGGTGCTCGGTTCAGCCGATCATTTAAGCTCGATGGTTACGCCTTGTCCCAATGACCTGCGCAGTTTCCAATTCTTTATTAACCAGGATATCTGGCCGCGCATTTGGAGCGGCGTGCTGGTGCTTCGCGGCGCCGAGGCCGATATCGTTTCGCTGGACGGCAGCTTGTTTGGCGAGGACATTCCCGTTTCGCTCGATATCGCCGGCGATTCGTATAGTCGTGAGCATTCGCTGTTCGATTTGGTGACGCGTAATTTGGATTATTTGGTGGCAAGCGTGCATAACCCGCAGCTCGCTGAAGGCGCGACGCTCGCCCAGACGACCGAGATGTACATCAATGCCCTGGAGCACCCCAAGGTGTTCATGCTTGGGCATACGGGTCGTACGGGCGTGCCGTTCGATATCGATGAGGTGCTGTTGGCGGCCAAGGCCAAGCACAAGATCATCGAGATCAACAACCATAGTCTTGAGCATGGCACGGATGCCGAGCATTGGAACGTGTGTCGCAAGATTGCCGAGCGCTGCGCCGAGCTGGGCGTGGGGATCGGTGTCTCGACCGACGCACACATTGGTATGGCCATTGGCAAGCTCGACCAGGCGCGCAAGATGCTCGACGAGATTCACTTCCCGTTGGATTTGATCGTGACGCGCGATCGCGAGACGCTGCTGCGCGAGATGGCGGCAGCCGGCGTGTGCGACCTGCGCAAGGGGATGTAGCGGAGTTCATAAACCAAGCGAAGGGGGCAGTCCAGACGGGCCGCCCCCTTTCTTGTGCCGGTGGATTAGCGGCGCTCGAGGACCGCGACGGTCTCGGTGTGGTCGGTATGAGGGAACATGTCGACCGGCGTGATCTTGAGCAGGCGATAACCTCCGTCGAGGAGCTGGTGTAGGTCGCGCTCTTGGGTGACGGGGTTGCAGCTGATATAGGTGATGCGGCGCGGCTTAAGTGCGCAGGCGGCTTCGAGGAACTCGGGTGTGGAGCCGGCGCGCGGCGGGTCGATGGAGAGAACGTCAACGCGCTCGTTGTTATCGGCAGCGTCCAGGATGTAATCGGTGGCGTCGTCGGCCATAAACCAGGCGCTGCGGGTGAGGCCGTTGAGCTCGGCATTGCGGCGTGCGTCGGCAATGCCCGCCGGGTTGCGCTCCACACCGAGCAGCATGATTCCGATACCCTTGTTCTGGGCTTCTTTAGCTGCGCAAAGACCGATGGTGCCGCTGCCGCAGTAGGCATCCATAAGCACATCGTCCTGGCGCAGATCCATGCCATCGATAGCGAGCTGGTAGAGCAGCTCGGTCTGCTGCGGGTTGGTCTGGTAGAACGCGGTAGGGGAGATATCGAATTCGCAACCGAGCAGCTGGTCGCGCATGCACTCGGCGCCATAGACGATGCGAGTCTCCTCACCCAAGATGGCGTTACCGGGGCGTCCGTTGATGTTTTGGGCAACGGTGACGATATGCGGATCGAGTGCGGCGACAGCCTCAAAGAACTCCTGCGCATGCGGCAAGTCGCGCTGAGCGGTCACGAGGGTGACCATAATCTGGTCGGTACGCCAACCGCAGCGGACGACGGCATAGCGGAGCAAGCCCAGATGCTTGTCCTCGTTAAAGGCGGGAATGTGCAGGCGCTCAGCTTCACGCGCGATGCCGTTAAGAATCTGTCGGGCGCCCGGTACCTCGACGGGGCATTCGGGCACGGCAACGATTCTGTGCGAACCGCGCTCAAAGAAGCCGCAGCGGACAGCGCCCTCCTTACCGGGAGCAAAGGGAGTGGCAGCCTTATGACGAAAACCACGCGGCGCAGGATACTTG
>CAKXKM010000109.1 GCA_934876235.1 Collinsella sp. AF02-46-1
CCATTCGTATAGGATAAGGCCGAATAACTCAAATTATGTTGGTGAGGCATCTGAGCGGTCGGCAAAACCGCTTAGAAGCTACGAATCCGCAACTAAAGTTCACCAAAATGGGGCAGCCGACAGAAACCTCCCCAGCCGAAGCTGCCCCCCTCAATACGACAGCTCAAAAACCCACCGTTCGCAGAAGATAAGCCGCGCCCCAATACCGTTGCCCGAAGTTTCGGGCGTATATGGCGTCCGCTATGCCATCATGCGCGTATGGGAATCGTTCTGTCACATACCACGGCACGCGCTGTATACCAAACAGTCAACTCGCTCGCAAGCTACGCGACCGATCCCATACCCATGGAAAAGGTCAAGGTGTCTGCGCCGACCACGTCCGACTTGGAAGCGGCGCGAGCATGGCTCAACAGAAAGAATGTCGATTCTGAAAGCATCCATGTGCTGACGTTTTCCAATAATGCCAAAAGGCACCGCAAGGGCTGCATCTGCCACTGCACGCGCTATACGTTTGATGCAGAAAGCTACCTAGAACTCGAGCCGAACGTCCACATCGTCGATATCAAGCTGTGCGCGTTAGAAGCAGCAGCCGACCTCAACCTTTCGGAGCTCGTTGAGTATTACTTTGAAATCTGCGGCTCCTACGCGCTTGGAACGTCCGACGAAACTCAATATCGCGAGCGCCCAGCCCTAACCAGCGTTGAAGAGCTCAGAGCCTTCTTTTCAGAGGCATCGGGGTATCGTGGATCTAATAAAGCACTTAAGGCACTTTCTTATGTACGCGAAGGCTGTCGCTCCCCACTCGAAACGGCGTTTGTCATGATGCTGACAATGCCCAAGTCAATGGGTGGCTTAGCCATACGCGCTATCAAAACGGACTATCCGATCCCAGTCCCCAAAAGATACGCCGCCCTAACGCGACGGACGGTTTTCTACCTCGACGCACTGCTCGAGAATTCGATGACCGATATCGAATACAACGGCTTTTACCACGACGAGCCCGAACAGCAATCAATTGACGAGGAACGCCGAAACACGCTGCGAAACATGGGATATGCCGTTATCACAGTTAGTCGTCATTCGTTTTTCAAGCAGTCCGCTTTTAGGCGGGTCATGGAAGCGATTCGCATTCGCGAGAAGATATGGCCCGGTCGACTCCCGGATAACTTCGCCATCCTGCAAGAAACTCTTCGTCAATTTGTCTTGCGGCGCTACTTCGAATACGGTCGCCGCGTCCTGGAGACACTCAAAGAAGAAGAGGCCGCCAAGCGCGAAATTGCAAGCCAATATCCGCAAGCTGATGACCCGAGCATCAACGATGTGCCAGAACCCGACGACATGCAACACGTCGGGGCCCTTGCTGAGGAAATCAATGGGCCTTGGGAATGCGACATGTTCGCAAAAATCGATGAAAACCGCACGGAAGACGACACGATTATTGATCTAATTGAGAATTCGCTCTTCTAAAGGCGATCTCTGCGGATGTCCACCTACATTTTTCGACTTATTCGGCCACCGATGTGCCAGATTGGCTGCAGCAATGCTCAATATAACTTTAGATAAAACTGATTCTGCAGGAACTCCCGTAGAGGAAGAACTGATTCTCGCTGTATTTAACACGATAAAGTACAAATATGAACAGTCCTAAAGCTTCTCAAGGTGGCTTTCTTAGCATGCTGGCCGAACATCTCGAAATATGTTGGCGAGCATTGCGTCGATGTCTCCCAACCCGCAGAAAATCGCAGAGGCGGCAAGCAGTCATCGAAGTTAACGTAAATTGTATTGACATATGAACATGCGCTCATATAATCGGAAGTAATTTATATGAGCGCATGTTCATATGAAAGGATGTTGCAATGAGCAGCCACGCTGATGAAACAAAGACTGGCATCGAGGCCACCGAGCCGATCGTCCCCACCACCTGCTCGCCCGAGGACCTTCCCGACGAGGAGCTGTTGTACGACCTGGCCGACCTGTTCAAGGTCTTCAGCGACACCACACGCATCAAGATCCTCTATGCCCTCATGGGCCGCGAGCTCTGCGTGGCCGACATCGCCGAGGCGACCGCAACCTCGCAGTCGGCAGTATCGCACCAGCTGCGCACGCTTAAGCAGTCGCACCTGGTCAAGTTCCGCCGCGACGGCCGCAACATTCTCTACTCGCTCGCCGACGATCACGTCTACACCATGCTTAACCAGGGCATGAGCCATATCTGCGAATAGCAATCACCCACGGTATCAGCGCGGCCGGCACCCAGACCGCTAACACAGGGAAAGGAACCCACCATGAAAAAGCAGTTTAAGCTCGACGAGATCGATTGCGCCAACTGCGCGCGCGAGCTTCAGGACGAACTTGCCAAGCTCGAGGGCGTCAAGTCCGTTTCGGTCAACTTTATGACCCAGAAGCTGACGCTCGAGGCCGACGACGCCAAGTTCGACGAGGTCCTGGACCGCGTCGTTGAGTTCACCGCCGACGCTGAGCCGGACTGCGAGATCATTCTCTAACCCGCGCATACGTTGACCTGCGAGGCCGCGCTTGCCGCGGCCTTTGCTCGCGAAATTATATGAGCAAGTGTTCATACACTCAAATGGGAGGTTTGAATCATGGCAGCCGCCGATCCCAAGAAGAAAAAGAAGAAGCGCAAGAAGAAAGAGTCCCTTGAGCATAAGCGCAACCGCATCCTGGTAGCACTGGGCATTTTTGCCGTTGTTTATGCCCTCGACGAGCTCGGCGCCCTCGCTATCGCATTTGGGGAGCCCGGCAACATCTACGCCAGCTTTGTGCTGTTCCTCGTGCCGTTTTTGATTGCCGGCTACGACGTACTGCAAAAGGCATTCAATAACATCCGCCGCGGCAAGGCCTTCGACGAGAGCTTCCTCATGGCCGTCGCGACCATCGGCGCGTTTGCCATGGTGCTCTTCCCCGACACCGACCCGCACATGGCCGAAGGCGCCGCTGTCATGCTGTTCTACCAGGTCGGCGAGTTGTTCCAGGCATACGCCGTGGGCAAGAGCCGCAAGTCGATCAGTGCCATGATGGACATCGCGCCCGACTACGCTAACGTCGAGCAAGCCGACGGCACACTCGAACAGGTCTTTCCCGATGACATCGCCGTCGGCACCGTGATCGTGGTCAAGCCCGGCGAGCGCGTGCCTATCGACGGCGTCATCGTCGAGGGCGAAACCCAGCTCGACACCGCCGCACTCACGGGCGAGTCGGTCCCCCGCCCGGCCAAGACCGGCGACGATATCATCAGCGGTTGCATCAACATGACGGGCCTCATCCACGTGCGCACCACCAAGCCCTTTGGCGAGTCAACCGTCGCGCGTGTTCTGGAGCTCGTGGAGAATGCCAGCGAAAAGAAGGCGCGCACCGAGAACTTCATCACGCGCTTTGCCCGCGTCTACACCCCCGCCGTCACTGGCGCTGCCGCGGTGCTCGCGCTTGGCGGCGGCCTGGTGACTGGCGCTTGGTCCGATTGGATCCTGCGCGGCCTGACCTTCCTGGTCGTCAGCTGCCCGTGCGCCCTCGTGATCAGCGTACCGTTGAGTTTCTTTGGCGGCATCGGCGGCGCGTCCAAGCTGGGCGTTCTCATCAAGGGCTCCAACTACCTCGAGACGCTCGCCGACGTGGACACCATCGTCTTCGACAAAACGGGCACCCTCACCAACGGCACGTTCTCAGTCGTCGCGGTGCACCCCGAGGCTGGCTATACCGAGCAGTCGCTGCTCGAAGTCGCAGCCCTTGCTGAGTCGTTCTCCGATCACCCCATCGCGCAGTCCGTGCGCGACGCCTACCAGGGCGAGGTCGACCCCAAGCGCGTGAGCGACTCCGCCAACGACGCGGGCCACGGCGTGACGGCAACCATCGACGGCAAGCACGTCGTCGTTGGCAACGCCAAGATGCTCGCCGCGGCCGGCGTTGAAGCGCCGGACTGTGAGGTTGTCGGCACGATCCTCCACGTGCTCGTGGACGGCGTGTATGCCGGCCACATCGTGATTGCAGACACCGTTAAGGCCGATGCCGAGCAGACGATCCGCGACCTGCACGCCGCTGGCATCAACCGTACCGTCATGCTCACGGGCGACCGCGAGGAGGTTGCAGCGTCTGTGGCCAAGCAACTCGGTCTCGACGAGTTCCACGCGCAGCTCCTGCCGGGCGACAAGGTCGAGCGCGTTGAGGCGCTACTCGCGGCCGAAAGTGGCAAGGGCAAGCTCGCCTTTGTCGGCGACGGTATCAACGACGCTCCTGTGCTTACGCGCGCCGATGTGGGCATTGCCATGGGCGCCATGGGCTCCGACGCCGCGATCGAGGCCGCCGACGTGGTGCTGATGGACGACAAGCCGTCCAACATTTCCCGCGCGATCCGCGTGGCGCGCAAGACCATGTCGATTGTTTGGCAGAACATAATCTTTGCGCTGGGCATTAAGCTGCTGATCCTTGTGCTGGCAGCGCTGGGTATCGCCAATATGTGGCTTGCCGTCTTTGGCGACGTAGGCGTGGCGATCATCGCCATCCTGAACGCCATGCGCGCGATGGGTGTCAAGAACCTGTAGCGCTCGTGGTCCCTCCGGCCGGGGCCGGGCTTGGTTTTGAAAACGTCCTCGCGCATGAGGCC
>CAKXKM010000110.1 GCA_934876235.1 Collinsella sp. AF02-46-1
CTTATCCGCAGCTCCGAAGGAGCAGGATAAGGGGGCTTCAAGTGCGAGGACGCATTCAGAGGGAAACCCGTCGGGTCCCGGTGAGAGCCACAGGGTTATCGATTACCCCGTGTTCTGCAGTCCTGCCGAGACGCCGGTCACAGTCGAAAGAATCAGGCTCATGTACTCGGCCTTCTTCTCCTCCGCCATCTCGTCCTGGTTCATACGCACCTCGCGAAGGGCGCGGACCTGGGCGATGGACAGGGCGTCGACGTAGGGATTACGCACGCGGACGGCGCAGCCGAGCACACGGCGGCGCTGCAGCGGCCATTCGTCACCGACGATGGCAAGAACCCACTTACGCGTGAGCTGCATCTCGGTGAAGACCTTCTCGGACAAATCCTGGCGGTCGCCCAGATGCAGATACATCTTGGCAATGCGCTGATCGGTCTTAGCAATCGACATCTCGATGTTGTCGATAAAGGTACGGAAGAACGGCCACTCCTGGTAGGCAGCCTTAAGCTGGTCCAGATTGCCAAACTGCTCGCAAGCGGTACCCAGGCCGTACCAAGCGGCCAGATTGATGCGCGCCTGGCTCCAGCTGAAGATCCACGGAATGGTACGCAGGTCGTCGAGCGACTTGGCACCCAAGCCGCGCTTGGCGGGACGCGAGCCGATCGGCAGCAGACCGACCTCGGTCAGCGGCGTCACGGTCGAGAACCACGGTGTAAAGTCCTCGGTGTTCAGCAGGTCCAGATAGCGCTCGTGGCTTGCGGCGTTGAGCTTCTCGGCCATATCCCAGAACTTCTGCGTGGTCTCGGTGTTGGTCTTCTCGACACTCGGGGCCGACTGCAAAAGCGTTGCGGCGGCAACGGACTCAACATGGCGCTGGGCCAGCGTGCGGTTGCCGTAGCGGGCAAAGATGACCTCGCCCTGCTCGGTGAGCTTAAAGAAACAGTTAACCGAGCCCTTGGGCTGCGCCAGCACGGCCTTGTTGGCCGGGCCGCCGCCACGGCCCACGGCACCGCCGCGACCGTGCATGAGCACCAGATCGATATCGTTCTTCTCGGCCCACTTGGCAATGCGCTCCTGCGCGGAGTGCAGCGCGAGCATAGCCGTGGTAGGACCGGCATCCTTGGAGGAGTCGGAGTAGCCCAGCATGACCTCCATGCGGCGGTTGGTCTGGGCAAGGCGCTTTTGCACCACGGGCAGTGTAAGCATCTGGTCGAGCACGTCGACGCAGCCCTCGAGGTCCTCGAGCTGCTCGAACAGCGGAATCACGTCGAGCTCGGGGACATCCTCCTCGTGTGCAAAGGACAGGTGGGCAAGCTCAAAGACGTCGGCCACATGCTGGGCGCTCTTGGTGAACGAGATGATGTAGCGGTGCGCCATCTTCTTGCCGTAGCGCTTTTGGATGGAGCCGATAGCGCGGAAGGTGTCGATGACCTCGCGCGTCATGGGCTGCAAATCACCATGGATACCGTTCTCGTGAATATCCTTGAGGGCGCGGGCGTGCACCACGGAGTGCTGACGGAACTCCATCTCGACCATATGGAAGCCGAAGGACTCGACCTGCCAGATGATGGTCTGGACCGGGCCGTAGGCAGCACGGACGGCACCGCAGGCGGCCAGGGAGCGCTGAACGACGCGCAGGTCATCCAAGAACTCGTCTGCGCTGTGGTACATGGTGTCGGTGATGCGACGCACGGTGGCGTTCAGACGGTCGGCCATGACGAGCATGACGGCGCGATGCGGCTCGTGCTCGGAGATCAGCTCGGCGCGTGCGGTGTACTGGGTGCTCATCTCGACCTGATGGTTCCACAGGTTGATGAGCTCGGCAGACGGCTTGCTGTAGGTGGCCTCGAGCGTGAGGTTGCGGCCGATGCGGCGGCACTTGTCCTCGAGCTTGAGCACCATGTGGGTGAAGTACTTGGCGGCGACCTCACGGCTCACCTTGGCGGTGACGTTGGGGTTACCGTCGCGGTCGGAACCGATCCAGCTGCCGGGATGGAAGAACGCCGGGCACAGCGGCGGCACGGTACCCGCCTTGTCGCCCAGCACCCAGTCGTCAAAACGACGATAGATAACGGGGATGACGTCGAACAGCGTGTTATCGAAGATGTCGATGATGGTATCGGCTTCCTCGACCGGCGTGGGCTTCTTGAGCGCGATGGGGCTCGTACGCACCAGGGCGTCGATTTCCTGCAGCATATGGCGCTCGTTCTCCACTAGGTCGGAGCCGCCCAGGCGCGGACGCTCCTCCAGCAGGTTGGAAATACGGCGAATCTTGCCCTCGACGGCCTTACGACGGGCCTCGGTGGGATGTGCGGTAAAGACAGGGTGGAACTCCAGCTTGTCGAGCAGCTCGTTGGCGCCCTCGACACCCATCTCGTTTACCAACTGGTGATAGGCGACGGTGAGCTCGTTGGCGGGATCGACCTCGGTATCGGTCGATGCGCCGGCCTCGCGCTCGCGCAGCTGCGCCACGCGGTAGTTCTCCTCCGACAGGTTTGCCAGATGGAAGAAGCTCGTAAAGGCGCGGACGATAACCTGCTGCTTATCGAGCGGCAGACTGTCGATCAGATCAACGATCTCGCGAAACGCCACGGCGGTGGGCTCGTCGGCAGTGGGCACGCCCTGCTCGTCGACGGACTCGTCGGCAGCACGGGTGCCGGGGTTTCCGGCGTTGGCCACAATCTCGGCTGTCAAAATCTTGTCGAACAGGTCCGCGATCTCGGGATCATACTCGCTAAGCACACGGCGCTCCAGGCGCAAGAACAGCGCCAGATTGTCGCGCAGCTCCTCGGGGATCTCGATCTCAGCGAGACGCTCCTTGGATTCGGCATTCGAGCCGATTCGGTTAACGAGGCGGTTGACCACGGCAGCGACGCGCGCCGCGGCTTCGGGTACAGACTGGTTGCTTAGGTTCTCAGCCACGTTTCCTCCCATTCCTCCTTCTATGCACGTAACATGCGGTATTCATTATAGGCGCTTGCGAAATACTTTCGACACTGATTGCGCTTTACCACACAAAAGTATTTTCTGCATTGCAAGGGTTTTTGCTCTAAATGGTCGTATTTCTCGGTGGACGGCATACACAAACGGGGGCATTCCGCATAAATGCGAAACACCCCCGTAACAATCGCTCGCAATGGACGAGACACTCAAGCGGGTCCGCAGCTCAAAAAGATGCGCTACAGGCGCTCGCGAACCGCCTCGACCACGTTGGCCAGATCGACGAGAACCTCGTCATGGCTCTGCATGTCGCGTACCTTGACCTTGCCGGCGGCAAGTTCGTCGCCACCCAGGACCAGGATGAGCTTGGCGCCCACCTTATCGGCCTGCTTAAACTGAGCCTTGAGCGAACGGCCCTGATAGTCGGCCTCGGTCACGATGCCTGCGACGCGAAGCTCCTGCGTAATGGCAAAGACGTTCTGGCGCAGCTCCTTGCCAGCGTTGGCGACATAGACGCACGGGGCCTCATCGGCACCCAGGTCGCTGCCAAAGGCCTGCAGGGCCAGCAGGGCGCGCTCAAAACCGACGGCAAAGCCGACGCCCGCCGTGGGCTTGCCACCCTCGAGCTCGACCAGGCCGTCGTAGCGGCCGCCGCCACCGATGGAGCCGACGCCGGCACCGGGAGCCTCGACCTCAAAGACGGTGCGGGTGTAGTAGTCCAGACCACGCACCAGGGTGGGATCCTCGACATACTCGATACCGGCGGCATCCAGATAGCGCTTGACCTGCTCGTAGTGCTCACGGCACTCGTCGCACAGGTTGTCACCCATCAGCGGAGCCTCGGCCATGATCTCGCGGCAGTGGTCGTTCTTGCAGTCGAAGGCACGCAGCGGGTTGAGCTCGGCGCGCTCGCGGCACTCATCGCACATCTCGTCGGCGTGATCGAGGATGAACTGCTTAACCTGCTCGCGATAAGCCGGACGGCACTGGGCGTCACCCATCGAGTTGATGAGCAGACGAAGCTTGGAAAGGTCGAAGCCCAGACGCTTGTAGAACTCCATGAGCATGATGATGCACTCGGCGTCTGCCGCCGGATCGGGAGCGCCGAGCCACTCGATGCCCACCTGGTGGAACTGGCGCAGGCGGCCCTTCTGGGGACGCTCGCCGCGGAACATGGCCTCGGCGTAGTAAGCCTTAAACGGCGTGGAGCCCTGGGGCACCAGGTTGTTCTCCACGACTGCGCGCACCACACCGGCCGTGCCCTCGGGACGAAGCGCCAGGCGCTGCTTGGGCTTGAGTTTTGTGTCGGTGCCCTCGGTAAAGACGCGCTCCAGGTTAGCGCCGCTAAAGACGCGGAACATCTCCTTGCGAACGACGTCGGTCGACTGGCCGATGCCGTGGACAAAGACGTCCACCTGCTCGATCGCGGGCGTCTCGATGGGCTTAAAGCCAAACGGCTCGAACACGCCGGCCGCAATCTGCTGCATCTTTTGCCAGGCGCGCATCTCGGCGCCGATAAGGTCGCGGGTTCCCTCCGCCTTCTGTGCCTGCATGGGCAAACACCTTTCTTTTGTATCGCGTCATAGGTAGTGGACATTATACGGCACAAAGCAGCAACGCGGCGGCGCGTCTGACCGAACGAGGGTATGGGGGCT
>CAKXKM010000111.1:0-2822 GCA_934876235.1 Collinsella sp. AF02-46-1
TAGTAATACATCATGGAAAAGGTCAGCTTATGATAGTTCATGCCGCGATATGCGGGAGCCGTGCGGCAGTAATCCAAGGTGTCGTTCATCCAGCCCATGTCCCACTTGTAGTGGAAGCCCAGGCCGCCGTCCTGCGGCGGGTAGGTCACGAGCGGCCACGCGGTGGACTCCTCGGCCATCATCATCACGTCAGGGAAGTGGGCCTCCACGGCGCAGTTGACCTGGCGGATAAACGCGCTGGCGTCCAGGTCCTCCTCGGTACCGTACTTGTTGAACTTCTTTTGGCCCGGATCGTCAATTCCAAAGTTGAGGTACAGCATACTGGACACGCCATCCATGCGAATGCCGTCGACGTGGAAGTTCTCGAGCCAATACAGCACGTTGGAAACAAGGAAGGAGCGGACCTCGCCACGGGCGAAGTCGAACTTGCGCGTGCCCCAGTTGGGGTGAATCTCGTGCTCAAACAGCATGTGGCCGTTAAAGGTGGCAAGGCCGTGGGCATCGGCGCAAAAACCGCCGGGCACCCAGTCCATGATCACGCCGATGCCAGCCTCGTGGCACGCATCGATAAAGTGCATGAGCTGCTGCGGGTTTCCATAGCGCGACGTGGCGGCATAGTAGCCGGTCGTCTGGTAGCCCCAAGAGCCATCGAAGGGATGCTCCATGAGCGGCATGACCTCGATATGCGTGTAGCCCATGTCGCGCACGTAGTCCACGAGCTCCACCGACAGCTCGTCGTAGGTGTAGAACTCGCCGCGCTGCGCGGGGAAGGGATCCATGGGGCCAGGGTAGTTGCCGTACTCGTCGGGCTCGCCCTGCGGCGCGTCGCCGTGGCGCTTCCACGAGCCAATATGCACCTCGTAGATGTTGAGCGGCTGCGACATGTGGTTGTGGCCAGCGCGGCGCTTGAGCCATGCGGCGTCGTTCCACTTGTAGCCATCGAGGGTCCACAGCACGCTCGCCGTTCCCGGAGGGCACTCAGCCTTAAAGGCATACGGATCGGCCTTGTAGAGCTTCTCACCCTCGTTGGTCTCGATAAGGTATTTATAGAGCTGGCCCTGCTCGGCGCCAGGAATAAAGCCTTCCCAAATAGCGCTCGTATGCACTGGCACCAGCGGGTTGGCTTCTTCATTCCAGTCGTTAAATTCGCCAATGACATGCACGCTCTTTACATCGGGCGCCCAAACGCAAAAACGCCAGCCGCGCGTACGGTTCTGCGTGTCGGGATGCGCGCCCATCTTTTCCCAGCTGCGCTCCCACGTGCCGATGCCAAACAGGTAGACATCGTCCTTGGAGAGTTCCGGTGCGTGCGGGGCGGCTTTACGGGTAGCGGGCTTTTTAGTTGCTGGCTTTAGCTTTGTATCGCTCACGTTTGATCCCATCATGACGCGGCAGCGTGTTGCCTTGGTGACTAGATGCGAAAGGTCCAAGGCTGCACGAATCGAAGGGACGGCGATAGTTCTATGATTCGTTCCACCTCGCGTGCTCGGTGGAACTTTCGGCACGAAATACGATAACACCTGTTCGTTACTTTTATGGAGAAAAGTGGATTTGCGGCGGTGTTTAATCGGCGAGCGCCATGTTTAGACCACTGGCAGAATTGCGATGGTAAAACTCTTGACAGTTTTACCAATAAGGGTTTTTTGATTGTTGGTTTGACGTTTGGTAAAACGTTTTTAGCAGGTTGTTTACCATTTGACATCGAAAGGTACATTTATGTCCCAGACCGCCGCTCCCAATGTCGCTTTTATTTTCGATTGCGACGGCACACTGGTTAATAGCACCCCCGTTTGGGCCTATGCCCAGCCCGAGTTATTGCACCGCCACGGAGTTGACGTGACGGTCGACGATTTTGCCCAGTTTGAGCATCTTTCGCTGGAGGACGAATGCCAGGCCTACCACGACACGTGGGGCATTGGCGAGAATGGCGAGGAGCTGTATCGCGAGCTGAGCGACATCCTGATTGATGGGTACTCCAAGGTGCCGCCGCGCGAGGGGCTTCTGGCATTTTTGGAGCAGGCGAAGGCGGCGGGCATTGTCATGTGCGTTGCCACGTCCACGCCGGCCGAGCTGGTTAAGTCTGCGCTAGCGGGAGCCGGGCTCGACGCGTACATGGAGTTTGTTACCACGACGGGTGAGGCAGGACGCTCCAAACAGTTCCCCGACGTATACGAGCTTGCGCTGCGCCGTCTGGAGGAGCACCATGGGCATCAGTTTGAGCGCGCATGGGTGTTTGAGGATGCGGTCTTTGGCCTTAAGAGCTCCGGCGCCGCCGGCTTTAAGCGTGTGGGCATCTATGACCCGCACGGCCGCATGAAGCGCGACGACGTACGCGCCAGCTGCGATATCTTTATCGACAGCTACGAGGAGCTGGATCTGGCCCGCGTGCTTTCGTTTGAGGGATAGGCGAGGGCTGTGGCTTGCAAGGTATTAGTGGTCTGCGGCTCGCCCGTAGTGGCGAGCGCGGATCTGTTGCGTAGGCTAGCAGGGGAGTGCGACCACGTTGTCGCCGTGGACCGCGGACTCGACGCGCTGCTGGGCGCGGGACTGGGCTGCGACGTATATGTGGGGGATGCCGACACGGTGAGCGACGCAGGCCGCGCGCTGATCGATGCCGCCACCGACTTTAAAGTTGAGCGCCACGACCCGTACAAGGACTATACCGACCTGGCTCTGGCGCTCGATTCCGTCCGCCGTCGCTGGTCGGGTGCCGAAGTGGTTGCGACCTGCGCTACGGGCGGCCGTCCTGATATGGCGCTTTCCGTACTGGGCCTGCTCGCGGGCTACGAGGACGCTCCGGTCTGGATTGCCGAGGACAAGGT
>CAKXKM010000111.1:2832-4482 GCA_934876235.1 Collinsella sp. AF02-46-1
ACGTTTTCTATCATCGCCAGTGCCCCCAACACCGAGGTAAGCGAACACGGCCTAGAATGGAAGCTAGACCACAGCCCCCTGGGACTACTGGCTGACACCGGCATCTCCAATGTCGTTAGGGGTACGGCCAAGATCCAAGTTCATCAAGGCGTTGCGATCGGCTATTTGCTGGCGTGAGGGTTTTATCGGGACTGGGCTGAATTGGCTAATTTTGGCAACGCAAAAAAGGGTAAGTAAAATAAGTGGTTGGAAGTTGTTAAACTATTGTTTGGTTTCCGCAAACGGGATTCTGTTTAATCCAACCACTTATCTAACAACCCGCTCGTATGCAAATCTAACCACATGCTTAACAACTTTGCTTTTTGATTAAAGGCCTGAAGTCCACCACGCCTTGGCGGGAAAGTCCTTTCCCCGTTGAGTATTCTCGATCGCGCTCGGGGTTTTCCTCGACGAATTTCCACACACCCTTTGCTATGAGAGAGATGAGCCCTTCAAGCTTGACGACGCAATCGAACTCGCAGTCTTGTTGGCTTCCATGGCCGATTCCTTTATGCCCATAACTCGCGATTATCCCGCGCGCATCGCCCTGAACGCAAACCCCGATGGCTTTGTAGGGGCTATACGCTTCGCCCCTTCCCTCGATGACCGACGACCCCGAAGGATCACCGCGCAGCGAAGCTGATAGAGATCCGATGCCGTAAAGATGCCTCGATCCTCTATCGTCTCAAACCCCTCTTTTATCTCATCTGGGCGCTTCTCGCCCTTGCGCGCATTGGTCATTTTTCTCCCATCGTTCGGGAGCTCCAGGTACTCCTTGCACCATTTTCGGTAATCCGTCCCGTCGATGTTTGCGCATACGTCTGGGATGGTCACTACGAGAGTCAAAGCGGCGAGCAGCAGCCCTGCGTCGAAAGCTTTTTCGCACTCTTCCACAAGTCTGCTGGGCGTACGGCAGACGACGGTAGGGAACCCGTATTCGTTGTCGCTGCATTTTAAACACGTAGAGGGCATGGGCTCCCAATCGGCAATTGCTGCTATGCTCATAACACCTCGCCCGTTTCTGCGTCGATTCTCAGATCTGTCCTCGGTTCGATAAACTCATTCACCATCTCGTCGTCGCGGTCGGGCTCGGTCACGAAGAGCGGTTCCGGGACGTCGATGCGCGGGCCAATCGTCAGGCTGCTGCACGCGATGATGCGATTGAGATGCGGCTCGGCAGTCCCAGTAGTGAAGGCGGGGCGTAGCACTTCGCGCACGTAGTTGACGATACCCAAAATCTCGTTCACGTAGTCGAACGCGAACTTCTCGGCCATGGTCGGTCCTCCCTGGCAAAGACGATTTCAACCAGAGATTTTATAACTTCAATGAGTTGCTCCGCTTTAAATCCAACCATTGGCTTAACAAAATGGTAGGAGACTTTTTTCAACCAGAAAACTAATAAACCCAGTAAGTTATTATCATACCCGCCAAAATAGCTAATTCAGTCCCATCCCAGGAAAACCCGTAAGATACGACAATCAATCAAAATTCCCCCTTGCATCAAGCAAAACATTCCCCTATAGTATCTCCACGTCACGGGGGCGTAGCTCAGCTGGGAGAGCGCTTGACTGGCAGTCAAGAGGTCAGGGGTTCGATCCCCCTCGTCTCCAC
>CAKXKM010000112.1 GCA_934876235.1 Collinsella sp. AF02-46-1
GTCGAGGACGTTCTGAAAACCAAGCCCGGCCCCCGCCGGACAGGTCAAACTACTCGCAGAGCAGCTTAGCGATCTGGACGGCGTTGGTTGCCGCGCCCTTACGGATTTGGTCGCCGCAGCACCAGAAGGTGATGCCGCGCGCGGCCTCGGGGTTCGAGATGTCGCGACGCACGCGGCCGACCCAAATCAGGTCCTGGTCGGACGTATCCATCGGCATGGGGAAGCGGTCGTGTGCACCCTCGGCACCCAGATCGTCAACCAGCTTGACGCCGGGAGCGGCAGCCAGCGCAGCACGGGCCTCCTCGACCGTAATATCGCGCTCAAACTCGAGCGTAATGCTCTCGGAGTGCGAACGCAGCACGGGCACGCGCACGCAGGTGCAGTTCACGCGCAGCTCGGGCAGATGCATGATCTTACGGCCCTCGTTTTGCAGCTTCATCTCCTCGGAGGTAAAGCCCTCTTCCTTGACGCCGCCAATCTGCGGAATCAGGTTGCTCGCCAGCTGGGCGGCAAATGCACGCGGCTCGGGAATCTCCTCGCCGCGACCCAGGGCGGCCAGCTGAGCCTCGAGCTCGGCCATACCGGGAGCGCCGGCACCCGAAGCCGCCTGATACGTCGAGACGATCATGCGCTTCACGCCGGCGAGCTGATGCAGCGGCCACGTGGGAACCAGGCCGATGATAGTCGCGCAGTTGGGATTGGCGATAAGGCCGTGATGCCACTTGATATCGTCGGCATTGATCTCGGGCACGACCAGCGGCACCTCGGGATCCATGCGGAAGGCATGGCTGTTGTCTACCACGATGGCGCCACGCTTGACGGCCTCGGGCAGCAGCTCCTTCGCGATATCGTCGCCGGCAGCGCCGAGCACGATGTCGCAGCCCTCAAAGGCCTCGGGGCAAGCTTCCTCGATCACAACCTGCTCGCCGCGGAACTCGACGGTCTTGCCCGCAGAGCGCGCGCTCGCTAGCAGCTTGAGCTTGCCAACCGGAAACTCCTGCTCGTTGAGGCACTCGAGCATCTGGGTGCCCACGGCTCCCGTCGCGCCCAAAATAGCAACCGTGTACTGTTTCATGCTTCCCCCTTTAAAGGTTGTGGCTTTTGCCCGCACGCCGAGCAGGCTAAATGTTCTTGCCCAGTTTATACAAAAACGGGACGGGCATGAAACCCGCCCCGTCGAAACGAAATCGAAACGAAACGCCCCGCCGTAGATTTTTGAGACATGACTCAACAATCTAGCAAGATAGCAGCTATTTGTGGAGCGCGGCCAAGACAGGATCGCCCGGCGCGGGAGCCTCCAGATCAGAGACCTTCACAATGCCGTTCTCGTCCGAGAAGGCGCGGTAAATGGTCTGAATCGCCAGGTCGAAGTCCTTCTCCTCGACACCGATGATGATGTTGATCTCGTCGCAGCTCTGCGAAATCATACGCACGCTCACGCCCGCCTGGCCAAGCATGCCAAACAGGTGGCCAGAGATGCCAGCACGGCCGCGCAGGTTACGACCGACGGTCGCGATAAGTGCCAAGCCCTCGACAACCTCAATCTCGAGCGGCTTGACCTCCTGCTGAATGTCACCCACAAGCGAGTACAGCGAATCGTGAACGTCCTGCTCCTGCACCACGGCGCCAAAGCGGTCGACGCCTGTGGGCATGTGCTCAACGGAAACGTCATAGCGTTCGAAGACCGAAAGCGCACGGCGCATAAAGCCAACACGGGGCTTGGTACGGTCACGGGCGACGTTGATGGCGACAAAACCGCGCTTGCCGGTCACGCCGGTAATGATGGGCTCTGCCTCACCCTCATCAGCCGTCTCGCTAATGATGGTGCCTGGGTCCTGCGGCGCATTGGTGTTCTTGATGACCAGCGGAATACCCGCCTCACGCACAGGGAACACGGCCTCCTCGTGCAGGACGCTTGCACCCATGTACGAAAGCTCGCGCAGCTCCTCGTAGGTAACGCGGGCGATGGGCTGAGCCTCGGGCACAATGCGAGGATCAGCAGAATAGAAGCCCGAAACGTCGGTCCAGTTCTCGTACAGGTCGGCGCCTAGGCACTTGGCCAGGATCGAGCCCGAGATATCGCCGCCGCCACGGTCGAGCAGCTTGATTTGACCCTCACGCGTCGCGCCGTAGAAACCGGGCATGACAAAGCCGCCCTGCTGACCGTACTCCTGCACCAGCTCGGAGGTGCGGTTCATGCTGAGCGTACCGTCATGATGGAACGCCACGACCGTCGCGGCGTCCAGGAACGGCAGACCCAGGTACTCGGCCATCAGGCGAGCGGTGAAGTACTCACCACGGCTCACGAGCTCCTCGGTGGAGTAGCCGCCCGAGCGGGCGCGCTCGGCAAAGGCCGCAAACTCCTCGCGGATGGGATAGGTGAGCTCCAGCTCGTCAGCGATATCAAAATAGCGCTGCCCAATGTCCTCGAGCAGCTCCTCGCACGACACATGGTACTTAACGTGCGCGTTAACCAGGTAGAGCAGGTCGGTCACCTTGGTGTCGCCCTTAAAGCGGCGACCGCAGGCAGAAACCACCACAAAACGGCGGGCCGGGTCGGCATCGACAATGGCCTTGATCTTCTTAAAGTGTTCGGCGTCGGCGACAGACGAGCCGCCAAACTTGGCAATCTTAATCATGGGCTGGAGGTTACCTTTCTAAAAGCCTCTGCAAACCTGTTTTGCGCGCTCTGATACCATGGTTTCACCGATTGGGACCAAGGCATCCGAGGAGCAGTGTTATATGGGAACTTATCATAGTACACGAGGACGCACTTTATCGTGCTCAAGTAAGGTGGCAATCCGTACCGGCATCGCTCCCGACGGGGGTTTGTTTGTCTCGGACGAGCTCGGCACCCAGCAGGTCGATATCAGCTCGCTTGCAGATAAATCGTACTTTGAAATCGCTCAAGATGTGTTGGGAATGTTACTGAATGATTACACGGACGAAGAAATTTCGGCCTGTGTGAATGAGGCTTACCGCGGCACGTTCGCGAGCGAAGAGGTCACGCCGCTCGTCAAACTCGACGCCGCACCGGGCGCCGACGCCCCTCAGACCTATGTGATGGAACTCTTTGGCGGCCCCACGAGCGCCTTTAAGGACGTCGCCTTGCAGATGCTCCCCCGCCTTATGGCCCGCACCTCCGCCAAGGACGGCGGCGCCGAGCGCATCATGATCGTCACCGCCACGTCAGGCGACACGGGCAAGGCCGCACTCGCTGGTTTTGCCGATGCTCCGGGCACGGGCATTACCGTCTTTTATCCCGAGGGCAAGGTCAGCCGCGTCCAGAACCTGCAGATGTCCACACAGGAAGGCGAAAACGTCGCCGTCTGCGGTATCCGCGGCAACTTTGACGACGCCCAGAGCGCCGTCAAGCGTATCTTTGCCGATAAGGAACTGGCCGAGCGCCTGAAGGCCGCCGGCACCGTGCTTTCGAGCGCCAACTCCATCAACGTCGGCCGCCTGGTGCCGCAGGTTGTCTACTACTTTGCCGCCTATGCGCAGCTGCTGCGCGCCGGCGCCATCAAGGCCGGCGATGCCGTGGAGTTCTGCGTGCCGACCGGCAACTTTGGCGATATCCTGGCCGGCTACTATGCCAAGCGCATGGGTCTGCCCGTCGCCAAGCTCATCGTCGCGAGCGACAAGAACAACGTTCTGGCTGACTTCCTGACCACCGGCGTCTACGACCGCAACCGCCCGTTCTTCACGACCATCTCGCCGTCGATGGACATCCTTATTAGCTCCAACCTGGAGCGCATGCTCTACTTCCTGTCCGACGGCGACTGTGAGCTCGTTGCCGGCCTTATGGAGCAGCTTGCCCAGACCGGCCGCTACGAGGTACCCGCCGAACTGCTGGCAAAGATTCAGAGCGTCTTTGGCTGCGGTTGGGCCAGCGAGGACGAGGTCCGCGCTGCCATCAAGAGCTGCTGGGACGCGAACGGCTACGTGATCGACCCGCACACCGCTTGCGGCTACCACGTCTTTGAGCAGGTCGCTTCCGCCGAGGGCGCCAAGGCCCGCGTGCTGCTTTCGACCGCCAGCCCCTACAAGTTCCCACGCGCCTGCTGCGACGCCCTGGGGCTCGACGTTCCCGAGGATGATTTTGAGGCTATGCGTGTGCTCGAGCAGGCCACCAACACGGTCGCCCCGACCCAGCTCGCCGAACTCGAATCCAAACCCGTCCGTTTCGAAGACGTCTGCGACGTCGATGAGATGGACAGTTACGTCGAGTCTGCAGCAAAAAAGATGGCTACCAACTAAACCCCTCATTAAGCGCCGGCGAAAGCCGGCGCACCTTCTTTCATCAGATAACCCCCGGGATGATGACGAACGCGCACAGCGTGGCAGGCTGTTTTGTTAGT
>CAKXKM010000113.1 GCA_934876235.1 Collinsella sp. AF02-46-1
CTATTACTATCTGGGCTTCTCGACTTCAGAGATTGCCGAGTTATTGCATGTGCCAGCCGCGACCGTTCGAACGCGTTTAGCTCGCGGTAGATCGAAGCTCAAATTCATCCTAGAGGAGGGCGGCCGTGAAATCCAATCAAATCAAGCAGGCCTTCGAGTCCATCCAAGCCGATAGCGATCTTGCCGACCGTGTTATTGATGCTGCTGCGGGTGAGCCGCTTCATCGAAAGGGCCACGCGAAGCCTCTCTATGTTGCCGTAATCGGATGCCTTGCCGGAGTGCTGGCGACCGGAGGGGTCGCCTATGCCGTCGTCAATTCCAGTTATTTTGCCTCTGCCTGGGGAAACCACGGCAACGGAGAGTCCATTACCTGGACTCAAGGTGGCTCGTCGGGGACTAAATATACCTACACCAGAGAGTTTGGTGACGGCATTGCGCCCCAAAGCTTGGAGGGTTCAGTACAGAAGGTCAATCTGTCCGTCGAGGGCAACGGCTATACACTCGACATTCATGATATGGCTATCGATAAAAACGGTTGCGGTGCCGTGACGTTTACGTTGTCCAATCCAAATGGTGTTAACTACTACAAGCCGGCAGCAGAGACTGGCGAACTTGTTCTCTATGGTGAAGAAGAACAGGGCATCGGCACGCCCAGCATGAACTTCGGCGAGGAATGGGCTGATACACGCTGCACCATTGATAAAGACACATCAAGCGACACGGTCATTAACGGCACGATGTACTTTGCATCTTGGAATCGCGATCGAGATTTACGACATGCGGTCACCTGGAATATCAGTTGGACGGAGGGCGAAGGTGAGGATGCGAAGCATGTCGAGGCATCGACACCCGAGTTTAGCGTCGGAACGTACGTCGATACAAAGGAGCTCCGCTCCGACGACTCGCCTCTTGAGATTAGCCCGTTTTCCATCCAGACGCACATCGATGATCTGGGCATTGACGCGGTCACGAAAAAGTTGACCGTTACCTACAAGGATGGATCGGAGCAGATTATCGAAGACGATGCTGCAGGCGCGTACAATTCTTATTTTTCGCTGACGCGCAATAGCGGGGAGAACATCTCGGTTCCGACAAAGCTGATCAATGTCGATCAAGTGGTCTCGGTAACCCTCGAGGGCACGAGGTACACATCAACAGGAGAGACCGAAACAGAATTACCCTTTACCATCGTCTATTCGTAAGGCTTGAGGCCGCTTCCCATTAGGGGAAGCGGCCTATTTTGCGTTATATGGACGGTTATTTTGAGCGATATTCGCCTGAAATTCGGAAGTATGCGGCAAAATCTCGATGGGTCGACCACACCGCATATGCTCAAGCGCTCTACCTGCGGGTTTATTATCGCAAAACCCCGGTGTGCTCGGCAGGTCCAGAATTTGCCGCATACTTCCGAAAGCGCCGCCGATTTCCCTATGACAGATGAGGGCGGATCACCGCTGGAGCGCGACGTTTCCGCAGATAAAACCGACCAAATTAAACCTGTCCCTTTTTGGCAGGTAACGTTGCCCCGACGAGCACGTCGGATTCCCGGCCCGCCCGGGCCGGGGATCCGCCACCGCGCACAGGAGGGGATTCCTTTAACGCAAAAAGGGACAGGTTAATTATTGCCGTGTCGTTGTGCTGTTGGTGCGTTTGGGGAATAAGGTGTCAATAGAACCGTTTGCCTCGCTCACGGGAGGTCGCATGCCCTCTGCGATTCAACACATCAAGCAGCGCTATCCGTTGGCGCGTCCTTTTGTCACGTTTGCGGTCTGTGGGCTTGTCTACTACATCGTGCTCACGGTGTTCCTGAATATTCCTGTCTTTAACGGCGAAACGCAACTTCGGCCCGCATCGGGCGTCGGCCCCGTGCTCGGACTCTTTTTTGGCTGGCCGGGGATCCTGGGCTGTGCGGCGGGAAATCTTGTCTCTGACATGGGGGGCGAATCGAACCCGCTCATGCTTGCCGTGTACACTGCGATTCAGGTTATCTACAACGCCATCCCGTATGTAATGTGGTACGTAATTCGCCGTTATAGCAAGAACCCGTATCCGAGTCTCGCCTCGGCTAAGAAGGTCGCGCTGTTCTTGGTAGCGACCGTGGCGGCTGCAGCGGCGGTGACGCTCATGCTCATGCCGTTCGAGACGGACCGTATGGCCTTTCTTGATATTCACCTGGTGCGGTTTCTGAACAACGAGCTCTTTCTTATCTATTTGGGAATGCCGTTGCTCATTGCCTTGGAGTTTTCACCCCTAAAGCCTCGGGCGCCGTTTTTTGTCGAAACGCCCTATGAACGCCCCGCTCATATGAACCTCTCGCAGCGCTGCATAACGACGACCATTCTGGTTGCGACCGTGGTCATTGGCATCGAAGCCCTTGCGGGGCCGTACCGTCGCCTTCTGAAAACCGAATCGGACTATGCTGTTATCATCGACCGGATATATCTCAACGTGAGCGTCATGACGGTCGCGCTCGTGCTGCCCGCGATCGCCGCGATGGGCTTGATCGAGAAGCACTTCACGCGCCCGATCGAACGCTTGACCGAGGCGAGTCGCTCGTTTGCGGCCAAAGCGGTGCTGGCGGCGCATAACGCGGATGCCTTGTTTGATACCAAAATCGATGAGGCCGGGATCAAGCCGTCATACGAGGTGCGCGAGCTCTTTGATGCCACCGATAAGATGCGCGCGGACTTGGTTGACTATGTTGGACGCCTTGCGGATGCGACCGCCGAGCGCGAGCGCGTGGCGGCCGAGCTCGATGTTGCCCGTCGTATCCAGCTGGCGGCCGTACCGCATGATTTCTCAAGCCTGATCGGTGCCTCGGGCGTGGATATCGCGGGCTTTATGCGCCCGGCACGCATGGTGGGCGGCGACTTTTACGATGTCTTTGAGGCAGGGGAGGGGCGCATCGCCTTTGTGGTGGGCGACGTCTCGGGCAAGGGCGTGCCCGCGGCCCTCTTTATGATGCGCGCCCAGGGGCTGTTACGCGAACAGATTCAGACCTGCGAGGATATGGGTGCCGCATTTACGGCGGTCAACAAACTCCTATGCGAGCGCAACGATGAGAATCTCTTTGTGACGGCCTTCGCCTGCGTGCTCGACTGCGAGACGGGGCACGTGGTTTTTGCAAATGCCGGACACAACCCTCCGCTCGTGATTCGCGCCAACGCTCCTGAGTACTTTAGGCCGCGCCCGGGTCTCGTTTTGGGCGCTATGGATGTGGTCCGCTACCGACAGGGTGAGCTGGACCTTGCCTCCGGCGATCGGATGATTATCTACACCGATGGCGTTACGGAGGCGGCGGACGTGCACGACGAGCTCTATGGCGAGGGGCGCTTCGAGAAGTGCATTCATGCGCTTATGGTTGAAGGCACGGCATCGATGGAGGCCATTATTGACGGCCTGGCCGCCGACGTGGACGCGTTTGCCGGTGATGCTCCCCAGGCGGACGATATCACGATTCTGGGCTTTGGCCGCCCCACCTGCACGAGCCGCATTGAACTCGCTCCCGAGGAGGAAAAACTTGAGCAGCTGTTTGGGTGGCTCGGGCCGCTCTGTGCTCGCCCCGGCATGACGCCCAAGATGCTTTCGAGCCTGATGCTCGTGATGGAGGAGCTGTTCGTCAACATATGCCATTACGGCTTTCCCGATGGCGTCGAGCGCCGTCCCGTGGTGGTCGAAGCGCAGACAGATGACGATGCGCACGCGCTCACACTCACCCTTATCGATGAGGGAGTTGCCTACGACCCCCTTACCTTTGAAGGCCAAAAGGTCGCCGATGCTGACACTGCCCGCATCGGCGGGCTGGGTATATTGCTCGTAAAGAAAAATGTCGATGACATCGCTTATCGCCGTGTGGGTGCAAGAAACGTGCTCCGCATAGTCAAGACGTATGTATAGGAATACAGGAATGCCGGCTCCAAGGAGCGGTGACCAGAAAGGAACAAAGATGGATATCAACGTGAACAAAGATGGGGCAAGCTTGCAGATCGTGCTCAGCGGTCGCTTGGACACCAATACGGCGCCCGAACTCGATGCGGCCCTCAAGGAGAACCTTGAGGGGGTAACGGGGCTCGTGATCGACCTTGCCGAGGTCCAGTACGTGTCCTCTGCGGGCCTGCGTGTGCTCCTTGCAGCGCAAAAGGAGATGAACAAGATCTCAGGTACCCTCAAGGTGCTGCACCCCAACGAGTACGTTATGGACGTGTTTGAGGCCACGGGCTTCGTCGACATCATGGATATCGAACAGTAGGGG
>CAKXKM010000114.1 GCA_934876235.1 Collinsella sp. AF02-46-1
CCCTTGTCCTGCTCCTACGGAGCGACGGACAAGGGGCCTTCGCGCTGCGGAATGATTTTGAGGGAACATCCCGACCGTCCCTGCGCCTACCTTGCTGAGGATGTCTACAGGGACCCACGCTTTGAAGGGGCGCCGGGCTGATAGTTTGGCTTTTTATTGGTAGGGGCTCTTGCTAGACTGAAGCACCTATTAGAGGCACGCCTCGGCAATGCGGCGCTTGAGTTCGTCGATGCCGGTGCCGGTTTGGGAGCTTGTGATGATTACGTTTTCGGCCGGGACGTTGAGCTGCTTCTTGATGGCTGCCGCCTGGCGGGCCTGCTGGGTGCGGCTGAGCTTGTCGGCTTTGGTGAGGCAGACGATAAAGTTGAACTCGTTGCCCTGCAGGTAGTCGATCATGTCATGATCGAGCTTGCTGGGGTCGTGACGAATGTCCACCAGCGAGACGACCAAGTTAAAGCTGCGCTCCGAGTCAAAGAAGTCGCCGATGAGCTCTGCCCAGCGGTCGCGCTCGGCCTTGGAGCGACGGGCGAAACCGTAACCCGGCAGGTCCACAAAATGCACGTCGTCGGCCTCGAAGAAGTTGATGTTGCTCGTCTTACCCGGCGTGCTCGAAACCTTGACCAGGTTCTTGCGGCCAAAGAGCTTGTTCATAATCGAGGACTTGCCCACGTTGGAGCGGCCGACAAAGCTCACCTCAGGGCAGGTGGACTCGGGAATCTGCGAAACCTTGCCGTAGCTGGCGACGAACTTGGCAAGCTGGTAGTTAATGGAATCGGCCATGGACACTCCTTGGTCGTAGGTTCTTACAAATAGACGCGCTATTGCGCAGCGGCAATGCGGCGGACGATATCGAGCGTAATGTCACTTGCGACACGCGCGTACTCGAACAGATCGAACTCGCGCTCGCAAATTGCATCGTACGCCTCGTCACAATTATCGCTGATAGCGCGTAACACCAGGCAATCGACACCATTTTTGGTTGCGACATGGGCAATTGCCGCGCCCTCCATGCCGACACAATCGGCATGCGTCGCCTCGATAGCGTCGTTGCGCATGGCGGCGCCCGTCACAAAGCGGTTACCCGTGGCAATCGTGCCGACCAGGAACTGCTTGGTGCCCTTGTTCGAAGCGACTGCATTTGTCGAAGCGTCAACAAACCCACGCTCAGCAAGCACATCGGCGGCAATATCGACCAGCGCAGGCGTCGAGCCAAACTCCTCGAGCCCCGGTGCGGACTCGGCAATAAGCGCGGTATCGGTATCCAAATAGCGCAGGCGTTTACCAATGACCACGTCGTCGATATGGAGCTTGGGGTTCAAACCGCCCGCAATGCCCGAAAACACAACAGCCTGCGGAGCATACTTGCTAATGAGGTGCTGTGTCGCAGCGGCGGCGTTCACCGTGCCCATGCCCGCCGTTGTGGCGACAACTGTCAGGCCGTCGAGCCCACCGCTCACAACGGTCAAGCCTGCCTCCCGTGCCTCGCAAACGTCGCTCAGCTCTTCCTTAATCTGCATGATCTCTTTTTCGAGCGCACCGATAATCGCGATGGTAGCCATACCATTCCCCAAACCTATACGAAATTCTCAACCACGGTATGGTACCAGCATTTTGTTTGACCTCGCCAAACGAACACGCTAAGCCAGTGCAGCTCGCGTATCAAACAGCGCCTTTGCAATCGCGGCCGTAACCTCGCTCGAGCGGTCGCTCCACGGCATCGATGTCATGACGCTCATGACATAGGTACAGCCATCGATGTCGATAGCAGGCATTTCTTTCCAAAGATATTCAGTCGCGTTTAAGGTGTCTCTAAACAATAAACAGGCGTTTCTATGCAAAAACACCGATTCCGTTGCGCATCTTTGCCCAAAACGCAGTTGCGGTGAAATAGTTCCTGTTTGGGCGGCATAAGCCGAAAAACAAGAACTATTCCACCGCAACTTGACGGGGCTCTTTAGCAATCAACTAGGTGCCCGGGGCACTCATTTAAGTCTGTCCCCAATGAGTGCCGCTAGCCGATGGCGTTTTTGAGTTCGGCGCGGCGCTTTTTCATGCCCGTCATGACGGCGTTGCGCAGCTCGGGCATGCGCGCGGTATCCATCTGGGGCACGCCCTCGAGCTTATAGGGAATACCCAGTTGCTCGTACTTGACGACACCCATCGTGTGATACGGCAGCATTTCCAGGCCCACCACGTTGTGCCATGGAGCGATCAGGCGACCGAGCTTCTCGCATTCCTCCGCCGTGTCGGTGATACCCGGCACCACCACATGGCGAATAACAACCTTAATCTTGCGACGGGCAAGCTCATCGCCAAACGCCAGGATGCGCGCAGGATCGCAACCGGTCAGCTTTTTATGCTCAACCGGATCGGCATGCTTGATGTCGAGCAGCACCATATCGGTCTCGTTGAGAACAGCATCGAACTTCTCCGGATGCTTGGGATCAAATGCATAGCCACAGCTGTCTAGGCAGGTGTGTACGCGGCCATCGGGGTTGTTGTGCATGGCACGGAACAGGTCGGCCAAAAACTCGGGCTGCAGGAGCGGTTCGCCGCCCGAAACGGTAATGCCGCCGCTACGGTAGAACTCATGGTTGCTCTGGAACTCGTCCATGAGATGCTCGACGGTCACCATCGTGCCGCCGTTAACAGACCAGGTATCGGGATTGTGGCAATACGCGCAGCGCATGGGACAGCCCTGAACAAACACCACAAAGCGGATGCCGGGTCCGTCGACCGTTCCCATCGTCTCGATCGAATGCACGCGACCCAGGGCATACGCAGAGTCCTCGGGATGAGCATCCACACCCTCAAGCGTCATCTCAGCCATTCCCGCAACCTTGCCTCTCTTTGGTTTTTGTCAATTAAAATGCCAGAGCCATTCTAGCCCATACGCCTGATGGCGAAACGGTTTAGCGGTCAATTTGATCGTCCTATTTGACTCCACGCAAAAGCGGCGGGAAGGTTGTCACAACCCGCTCGCCGCCGAAGCAATAGAAATCGATAGACGCCAGGCCCTACGCCTTAAGCGTAAGCACCGCGCCAAAGGCGGTCGGGCCGCAGTGGCTCGAGATGACGCCGCCGACCTGAGTCCAGGTAACGTCCTTAAAGCCCAGGTCGTGCGCATAGACTTCCATATCGTCGCGCAGCTCCTCGGAAAGGCCCACTGAATACGCCAAACCAATGTGCGAGTAATCAATATCGCCCTTCGCAACCATGTGGTCAATAAAGGCACGGGCGCACTTGAGCATAGAACCGCGGAACTCCTTGGTCGCCACGAACTTACCGCCCGTTACCTCAATGCAGGGCTTAATCTTGAGCAGATGGGCACCGAGGAATGCCACGTTGGACAAACGACCGCCAGCCTTAAGGAAGGCGAGATCGGTGGGGACAAAGCCCAACAGCACGCGGTCCATCACCGAATTGGTGAAGGCAAAGATCTCGTCGACGGTGGCATCCGGATGGGCTTCGATATACTTGGCGGTCTCAACGGCGACAAGCGACTGGCCCACCGACACAAAGCGCGTATCCATGGAGAAGACGTAATCGCGGCCCTTTGCCGCAATCTTCGACGACTGATGCGAGCAGGTCGTAACCTCGGAATACGCAAGATGCAAAATGGTCGCATCGGGCCGCTCGGCGTGGATGCGGTCGTACACATGCGCAAAATCCGCCGGCGAGCAACCGCTGGTCTTGGGCATCACACCAAACTCGTTGCAGCGCGAGTAAATCTCAAGCGGGTCGATCGATCCGTCTTCGACGGTCTCGTCACCAATCGTGACATGCATGGGCACGCGCACGATGCCATAGCGCTCGCAGAGCTCCGGCGTCACATCCGAACCAGACTCAACCACGATTACGTACTTGCCCATTATCATCACAACCCATCTCGACGTTGGCTTTTGAATATGTGACGCACGTCCGCCGTCCTGCTGCAGAACGGCCTCCAAGCGCCAAAGAGACGCCGCCCCTTGCACACAACAAAGGACAGCGTCTCCCTGGAAAACTCCGTGCTTATCTGAGATTCTACACGGTTTATTAAGGAGTGTTACTTATTCCGCAAACGGTAGCTATACGCGATAAACGGTAGCAAGCAAGAATCCAGAACGCTCAACCCATTAGGAGAGTTCCGCCTAAAGGGTAACTACACAGGACCCCGCCGGGGCTGTTTGGGCTACCTCCCAAAATATTCCGCAGGACGCAAGAAGCC
>CAKXKM010000115.1 GCA_934876235.1 Collinsella sp. AF02-46-1
CCTTATGGCTGCTTCCTTCCGGACCTGACCAGATTCGGAACATGTCGTCATCCGAACCCATCGAACGCGCTAGGCGCTCGGTATATCTTACCCGCTCCCGCCCGATGGGGCAAGACAGCTAATTTGGGACGGGGCTTTTTTGACTACTTTTTGACTGGTGGGGCATCAGGGTGGCGAAAGTAGTCAAGGAGGCCCCGTCCTAAATAGACTGATCTGGTGCTGTGCCACGAAAAGGGTCTATCTACTACGTTTAGACCGCAGGGGTCGACCATAGCCGACTTTTTCGGAAATCGGCAAGCTCTCTACCTGCGGTTTTAATTTCACAAAATCCGGGATGGTCGAGGTAGCTCGGTCAAACGTAGTAGATGGCCGCATTTCGTGGCAAACGGTCCGACTCGAGACCCATGTCGACCAGCCTCGGATGGCAATTCACGAAGTTGCGGTGGAATACGGACTGAATTGGCACCTTAAAGGCAAAAACACTCCGTATTTCACCGCAAGTTATTGGGGGGATGGGTTTTAGAGGCGAGCGAGGTCATAGGCTTGGGCAGCTGCCTCGCCGGCGCAGATGAGGTTGGTTGTGGCTTCTTGCGGATCGAGTGCCTGTTCCAGGTCCATGGGCTTGCGGCAAATCGGCAAAACCAAGTCAATACCCTGCTCACATACCGCATCCAGGTTGTCGGCACGACCGCCCACGACAGCGGCCACCGGCTTGCCATATCGCTTGGCACGGCGGGCCACACCAACCGGCGCTTTGCCGGCGGCGGATTGCTCGTCCATATTGCCCTCGCCCGTTATGACCAGGTCGACATCACGCACGCGCTCGTCAAATCCCACAAGGTCGAGCACGGTCTCAACGCCCGAACGCAACTCGGCACCAAGTGCCAACAGCGCGGCACCCAGGCCGCCGGCGGCACCTGCGCCGGGCACGCCGAGCACCGAGCCAAATGTCCGTGCGCCCTCGGGTGTGCGCAACAACCCCTGGGCCCGAGCCTCGACAATTGCCGTATCGAGCAGACGACCGTAGCCGACCATCCAGCTGTCGTACTTGCCCAGCGCCTCGGCATCATCCGCCGGCAGACCCTTCTGTCCACCGAACACTGCCAGCGCACCGCGACGCCCTACGAGCGGATTCTCGACATCCGAAAGCACCACGACACGCACGCCATTCAGTGCCCGAAGCGATGGCGCCAAATCGATACTCGCCACGTGTTCAAGGCCTGCAAGACTGGGAGCGATATCGCAGCCCTGGTCATCGACCACACGCGCGCCCAGCGCCTGCAGCATGCCGGCGCCACCGTCGTTGGTGGCACTGCCGCCCAGACCAATATAGAGTGTCTTTGCGCCCTTGCGAACCGCGCGAAGCATGAGCTCGCCCACGCCATAGGTTGTAGCAGCCAGCGCCGATGACTCCGTACAAGGCGAATACCCAATGCCGGCCGCCTCGGCCATCTCGATGACCGCGGACTCGCGCTCGACATCAACCAGCATCCGGGCAGACGTGCGCTTGCCCAAGGGACCTGCCACCTCGCAGGTCACAATCTCACCGCCGCACGCGGCGATGGCGTCGAGCGTTCCCTCGCCACCATCTGCCAGCGGCAAAGCGTTCAGCTCGGCATCGGGCCAAACGCGGCGCACGCCCTCGGCAACCGCCGCCTCCGCCTGTGCACTCGAAACGCTGCCCTTAAAGGAGTCGATCGCTAGCAGCACGCGACGGGGCCGGCGGCACGCGGGGCCAAAGTCAACCGCCGCGCCAGCATCCTCTTCGGCACACGCGAGCGCCTCAGCATGAGCGGTATGCGCCTCAAGATCGGCCCCACAACCGCAATCAGCGCCGCCCGCTCCGCGCAGACCGCCAAAATAGCTACTCAGCAGCTCGCGGCATTCATCCGCCAAGACCCCAGCCGTCACATTAAACCGATGATTCAGGCGCGAATCGGCATTGAGGTCGTATAGCGACCCCAGAGCGCCCGCCTTAGCATCGGCCGCGCCGTACACGCAGCGCCCCACGCGCGCGTTGACCATAAGCCCCGCGCACATGCAGCAGGGTTCGAGCGTCACGTAGACCGTACAGTCGGAAAGGCGCCAGCGGCCAAGCGCCTGGGCAGCGGCGCACAGGGCCGCGAACTCTGCATGCGCCGAAGGGTCCTGATCGAGCTCGCGACGATTATGCGCCCTCGCGACGATCTCGCCGTCGCGCACCACTACGGCTCCGATGGGCACCTCGCCCACCGCCGCGGCGGCTCGCGCCTCCGCCAACGCCTCGCGCATGAACTTCTCGTCGATTTCGGTGATCGTCATCGTTCGCCTTCCCTGTTGCAAATTCAAAACGATGCTATCATTACGACTCACGGAGAGATGGCAGAGCGGTTGAATGCGGCGGTCTTGAAAACCGTTGAGCGCGAGAGCGTTCCGGGGGTTCGAATCCCCCTCTCTCCGCCACTTCTAGTGATGCACCGGCGTCATGGTCCGCTCAAACAGCGCATCGACCACGTCGGCCATCTCGGGTCGACGCTCAAGATCGTGGCCCGATTCCCACCATATCGTGAAAAGTCGAATAATACCGCCGGCGACAAACTCAGACGTCGTCTCGAGCGACACGGGGGCCAGGGCATCCTCGGCAAGCACGTTCATCACACGCTCGCGGATAGAGCGGGCAATGCGGTCGCAAATAACGTTGGTCAACATGCCCGACATGCTGCTTGCCAAAATGTTATCCATGAGCTGCTCGTGCGCCAGAATCAAATCCATGGCATCGTCCAAAATCGCGTGCCGAAGCGCGCGCACGTCCTCGGCAGACACTGCGCCGGCCTCATCGGGCTGTTTTTGCGGCAAGCCCGACATGAGCTCATCGATATAAAAGGCAAAGTAATCGTTCTTGTCGCGAAAGTGCTTGTAGAACGTCGTGCGGCGAATCATGGCGCGGTCGCACAGCATGGCAACCGTCAGGTCCTCAAAACGATGCTCCTCGAGAAGCTCGGTAAAGGCATCGAACAGGGCACGGTAGGTTTTCTTGATGCGAAGGTCCACTGGTATCGCCATCCTCAGGGCAAAGACAACACTCGTCAATCTGTCGCATATCTTACACCTGTACCTCGCGCGCTTTGCCCCGGTACCGACCCCGCCGAAAACACAACGCTTACCGGAAAGTTCGGCACGGCAAAACGTTGCGGGTATACTAGTAGCGTTATACCAACGGCAGCTGGCGCATGCCGCCGCGGCCATTCGAAACGGAGACATCATGATTACCGTCATCATCGGCATCGTTGTTGTCATTGTGATTGTCTGCGCCATCGCCGGCATCTACAACAACATGGTCACCAAGCGTAACCGCATCGATAACGCCTGGCAGAACATCGATACGCAGCTGCAGCGCCGCAACGACCTGATCCCCAACCTGGTCGAGACCGTCAAGGGCTACGCCAAGCACGAGCAAGAGACGCTCTCCGCCGTGATCAGTGCGCGTAACACCGCCGTCAAGGCCACCACGCCCGAGGCCAAGATGGAAGCCGACAACGTGCTGACCGGTGCGCTGCGCCAGCTCTTCGCCGTAGCCGAGGCCTACCCCGATCTTAAGGCAAACACCAACTTTACGCAGCTGCAGGCATCGCTCGAGGATACCGAGAACAAGATTAGCTATGCACGCCAGAGCTACAACGATTGCGTGCTCAGCTACAACAACGCCATTCAGACGTTCCCGGCTGTCATCTTTGCCGGCATCTTCCAGTTTAAGGAGCGCCAGGGCTTTGAGGCCGCCGAAGCAGCCCGCCAGGCCCCGACCGTCAAGTTCTAGTAGTTTGGCAGCGCATCCTTAATCGGCCAAATGTATAAACCGCCCCGTCGAACGCATACTTCGACGGGGCGGTTTCCTTTTTCGCGAAGGTCCCCCTCTAAGCGCCGTGCATTTTTAGGAGTATTCAACATAACCAAGAGCTTCGGGCGCTACGATAAATGCCAAAGACCGCGAATATCCCTGCAAATCAAACGCTGTCAGCCCATAACCCCGCCCATCATTCGTAGAAAACATCGAGAAATCCCGATTTTTTGCCCGAGGTCGGTATGCAGGGGCCTTCGATTGCAGAATACTCGCAAAAATGCACGTCGCCATCACCCCCACATGG
>CAKXKM010000116.1 GCA_934876235.1 Collinsella sp. AF02-46-1
GCAGTGCTGGTTGACCATGGAGTCGACCACATGGACAAAGCTCTCGTAGGAGCTCCACACGCCGGAACGGCCAGTGAGCACGTAGGCCTCGAGGAAGCCCTCGCATTGGTGCTCGGACAGCTGCTCGACGACCTTACCGGAGCCTGCCAGCAGCTCGTCGTTGGCCTCGTCCTCGTAGAAGCCGGCGTCCCACTGCTTCTTGGTCACCTAGTAGGCAGCCTGAAGGCGGTTGGACGCGGTCTCGTCGGGACCGAAGATGCGGAAGTCATCCATGTTCTTGGCCAGAACGTCGGCAGTGTACTCACCAAAGACGCGGGCGGCCTCGGTAGAGCCCCAGCCATGACCATTAGTGTCGACGGGGACCTCGTGGGCATGAATATCGGGCAGCTCGAGCTCGCGACGCACCTTACCGCCGTTCGCGTTGGGGTTGGCGCCGATGCGCAGCTCGCCGGTCGGCATAAAGGCCGTCACCTCGGGGCGCACCTGGCCCTCGGGCGTAAAGAGCTCCTCGGGCTTGTAGGAACGCAGCCACTCGCGCAGCACGCGGAAGTGCTCGTGGGTGTCCTTGGCACTCGCCAGCGGCACCTGATGCGCGCGCCAGGAGTCCTCGGTCTTCTTGCCGTCGATCTGCTTGGGGCAGGTCCAGCCCTTGGGCGTGCGGAACACAATCATGGGGTAGGCCGGGCGGACCACGGTCTCGCCTGAGGCGGCCTGGGCCTGCGCGGTGGCCTTGATGTCACAAATCTCATCGAAGACCTGCTCAAACAGGGCAGCGAAACGCGCATGAATGCTTGCGTGGCTCTCGTCGTCAAAGCCGGCGACAAAGAAGTGCGGCTTATAGCCCATGCCCTCAAAGAACTTGGTGAGCTCCTCATCGGACACGCGGGCAAGGATGGTGGGGTTGGCGATCTTGTAGCCGTTGAGGTGCAGGATCGGCAAAACGATACCGTCGGTTGCCGGGTTCACGAGCTTGTTGGATTGCCAAGAGGTCGCGAGCGGGCCGGTCTCGGACTCGCCGTCGCCCACCACGGCCACGGCCAACAGGCTCGGGTTGTCCATGACGGCACCGTAAGCGTGGCTGAGCGTGTAGCCGAGCTCGCCGCCCTCGTGGATGGAACCGGGCGTCTCGGGCGCAAAGTGGCTCGGGATGCCGCCGGGATAAGAGAACTGGCGGAAGAACTTCTGCAGGCCTGCCTCGTCATTGGTGATGTCGGGGCGAATCTCGCGGTAGGTGCCGTCGAGCAGCGACTGAGCAGTACCGGCGGGGCCACCGTGACCAGGGCCCATCAAGAAGATAGCATTCTGGTTGTGGTCGGCGATCAGTCGATTGACGTGACCGAACAGGAAGTTGATGCCGGGCGTGGTGCCCCAGTGGCCAACCAGGCGGTGCTTAACGTCCGGACGACCGAAGTCGCGCACCTCACCGGTTTTCTCGTCGACAAAGTCGGGGCGCATTAGCGGGTTAGAGCGAAGGTAGATCTGACCGACGGACAGATAGTTCGATGCGCGCCAATACAGGTCGACGCCCTCGAGCTCGGAAGCCGGCACCTCGTGGCCCAGCTTTTGCCACGGCGTCCCCAGTGTTTTAGCCATTGTTTATGTCCCTTCGCTGTGCGGTCACCCTCCAATACGGCAACCTTTCGTTGGGACCAGTATATTTGCTAAAACGTTTTATCATGGTGAAAAAACGTTTTATCACCCTTATCAATCCCATCGATTAGCAAAACGCGACATTCACCTGCGGCGTTGATTGTCACAGGTGCTCCACATTCGGTCTCTGCAAATTGGTAAACGTGTTTAGTTGTGTTTAGTAAGCTCGAGCACGCTGTCCTTAACGATAAGCTCCGGCTCCAGAACGACCTCTTCGGCACGCCTGCCGCCCCTACCGGCAAGACGCTTGGACATGCAGCCAAAAGCATGCTCCGCAAGGACACCAGGGTCCTGCTCAATCGCGGTCAGCGCCGGCTCAAAGAGAACGTCGGCCGCCGAGTTGTCATAGCTCACCACCGAGATATCGCCCGGGATGCTCTTCCCCATCTCGTGTAAGCGCTTGAGCAAACCGAGGGCAATGTTATCTGAGCTTGCGAACACGGCAGTGGCGTCAGTTGCGAGCACTGCCTCCGAGGCCTCGTATGCGCTCGGAATGTAGTACTCGCTCTCAAACTCCAAACGCGCGTCGATCGGCAGGCCAACCTCGCGCAGCGCGCGCTCATAGCCGGCAAGTCGCTTGCGACCCGTATTGGAACGGCGGGCATTAACCAGGCAGGCAATACGGCGGTGGCCTTGCTCGATCAGATAGCGGGTGGCCATATAGCCGCCCATCTCGTGGTCGAACATCACCTTGTCGCACTCGAGCCCCTCAATGGCACGGTCGACCATTACGGCCGGGATGGGCAGGTGGCTGACTTCTTCGCGCAGGGCGCGATCATCGGAGAACTCGTCACCCACCACCAGGAAGACGCCATCAACGCCGCGCGTCACCAGCTGGCGCAGCAGCTCCAGATCGTCATCGGCGCTTCCGCCCGAGCTGGTAATGAAGAGCGCATAGCCGTCCTCGCGGCAGCGCTTTTCCAGGCTACCGGCGAGCGAGGCAAAAAAGCGGCTCTCGATGTTAGGGACGATAAGGCCCAGCGTGCGCGACTCGCGCATGACCAGGCTGCGCGCAATCTGGTTGGGAACATAGTGGTTGCGCGCCGCGACCTCTTTGATGAGCTTGCGGTTTTCTTCCGAGATGCGACAGGGCCGATTATTGAGAACAAGCGAGACCGACGAGGGGGAAAGCCCCACCTCCTGGGCGATCTGCTTGAGGGTGACTTTGTTGGCCATCTCGCTCCTTCCGGGTTTACGCGCAATCTCTTGAAAGTATAGCGACTGCCCATCTACCTCGGTGATAAATACTTTACCAATCCGGTGGACGGCTGTTTTATCGCCGCCAGCGCACCAAATCCGTCCGGGTGGGGTATATTGCAATCGATTGATGACAACGACCACCAAAAGGCGGATATTCGTATGCACGAGAACGACTTTTTTAACGAGGACCTGTTGTGCGCGCTCGCTGGCGTTGCCGGCGAGGACAACGTGCTGATGAGCGAGCCTATGCGCGAGCACACCACGTTTAAGATCGGCGGCCCGGCCGACGTCTTTGTCACGCCCGATACCGAGCAGGGCCTCGTCGCCACGCTCGATACCTGTTATCGCTGCAATTTGCCCCTCACCATCGTGGGCAACGGCTCCGACTTGCTCGTCGGCGACAAGGGCATCCGCGGCGTCGTCGTAGCGCTGGGCGAGGGCCTCTCCGACATTACGGTCGACGGCACGCATGTCACGGCGGCCGCCGGTGCGCTGCTTTCCGATGTCGCAGCCGCGGCAGCCGAGGCCAACCTTACCGGCATGGAGCCCATCTCGGGCATTCCCGGATCGGTCGGCGGCGCCTGTTACATGAACGCCGGCGCCTACGGTACCTGCATGGCCGATGTGCTGGAATCTGTACGCGTCTACAAGCCCGCTCGCATGCTCGACGACGGCACCCGCGGCAGCGGCAATATCATCGAGTTCGATGTCGACGAGCTCAACCTGGGTTATCGCAAGAGCCGCATCGCCGACGACGGCTTTATCGTGCTTTCGGCCACTTTCAATCTCGCCCCGGGCAACGCCGCGATGATCAAGGCCGACATGGACGACTACCGCCAACGCCGCGAGGACAAGCAGCCGCTCGACATGCCGAGCGCCGGCTCCACCTTCAAGCGCCCCGAGGGCCACTTTGCCGGCAAGCTCATCATGGACGCCGGTCTGCGCGGCCACGCCGTCGGCGGCGCCCAGGTGAGCGAAAAACACTGCGGCTTCATCGTCAACGCCGACCACGCCACCGCAGCCGACGTCGACGAACTCATCCGCCACATCCAAGCAACCGTCAAAGACCAATTCGACGTAGACCTAGAACCCGAAGTCCACCGAGTAGGCGAATTTTTATAAAAAGAAGGCCCCGAAAGGGGCCTTTTGATTGCCCAAACCACCTTTAATGCCGAGCGGGGCCCTCGCACGCATGCAAGGACCCCGCTCGTTACGAAAAGGATATTTAGGAG
>CAKXKM010000117.1 GCA_934876235.1 Collinsella sp. AF02-46-1
TAGGTAAATAATTGTGCGTGGTGGTATTGTTGCTGTGGGTTTAATTCGATATGAAAGGGTGACTTTGGTGTCCCAGATGGATTCTACGCTCTCCTATATTGCTGAGCAGTTGAAGGCGCTTACCTCGATTGCTTCGCCTACGGGCTATACCCGTGCGGCGACTGATTATCTAATGGAGACCCTGCGCGATATGGGCTTTGGGCCTGAGCGTTCTAATAAGGGTAACGTGCTGGTTGAACTTGGCGGCGAGGGCGAGCCGCTCGTATTGGCGAGCCATGTCGATACCCTGGGCGCCATGGTGCGCTCCATTAAGGACAATGGTCGCTTGCGTCCCACGACGCTCGGCGGGCACCAGTGGTCTACGGCCGATGGCGAGAACTGCACCGTCTACACGCGTGACGGCAATGTGTATACGGGTGTGGTCCTCAACACCGAGCCTTCGGCGCACGTGGCCGATGAACCGGTCAAGACCATCGAGAAGAACATGGAGATCTTGCTCGACGAGAACGTTGACAGCAAAGACGATGTGCTCGAGCTGGGTATTCAGACGGGCGATATCATCGCTATGGATCCGCGCACCACGGTGACGGAGAGTGGCTACATCAAGAGCCGCTTCCTGGATGACAAGCTGTCGGCGTCGATTCTGCTGGGTTTGGCTCGCGCCGTTGCCGACGGCGAGGTGACCCTCTCGCGTAAGGTGTCGCTGCTCTTTACCGTGTACGAGGAGGTCGGCCACGGCGGTGCCTTTGTGCCGGCCGACACGCGCGAGATGATCAGCGTTGACATGGGCTGCGTGGGCGACGACCTGGGCTGCACCGAGCGCATGGTGTCGATTTGCGCCAAGGATTCGGGCGGTCCGTACAACTACGACCTGGTAACCACGCTGTCCAACATCGCGCGCGAGCTGGAGCTCGATTACGCCATCGATGTGTACCCGCATTACGGTTCCGACGTCGAGGCCACGCTTTCGGCCGGTTACGACATTCGCCACGGCCTGATCGGTCCCGGCGTGTACGCGAGCCACAACTACGAGCGCAGTCACATCGACGGTGTGCGTAACACCTTCGAGCTCGTCCGCGCCTACGTCCAGCGCTAGGGGAAGCGGTTCATAGCTTGGCTGACCAATTGCTCTAAGGCCCGATTGCTCGGGCCTTTTTTCAATTCAGTCTGTTTAGTATTATCCTGTATAAGATAAGTTATTTAACGCGTGAAATACTTAACAAGGTGATGCGGCGCATGGATACATCGGAATACTTATCTATGGGTGATGCCGCCCGCCTACTAGGCGTCACAAAGGCTCGCATATCGCAACTGGCGGCATCCGGAACGCTCGCATGCAATACTGTGGGTGGACGGAAGATGGTTGAGTATAATTCCGCGATCGCCTATCAAAAGGTCCGCAAGCGAGGACGCCGTCCTGCGGCCGATGTGGGACGCAAGTTTACGCTGATGTCGGCCGACCATGAGGTCGCGCATGTCTCATTTGATCCGACGCGTGAGTTTCCCTTCGAAATCGCCGAGGTCCTCGATGCGCAACGAATGCCGTTTGGCACATGCTCGAGCTCTTCTCCTACGGTGAATAAACGGGAGCTCAACGTGTGGTGGAGCCATCGGTCGGTGCCTGACGTCCGCCCTGGACTCGTCTCGCGCTATCGTGAACTGGGAATTGCCAGTGGCATCGAGGTTCCGGTTCGGTGCCTGGGCTTTTCGCTTTCGGATTGTTATTGGCTGCGGCCGGCCGATTGCGCCGAACTCAAATGGCAAAGCATCAATTACTTCGAGAATGAATTTGAGCGATCGGCGCCCGAAGAGCGTTCGGGTTGGCTGGAAGGTATCGGTCTTAAAAATCCCGACAACACATCCGAGGGCGAGCTTCCTAAATCGTGGATGATTCGCAACGGTGTTCGCGTTCTGGTCAAGGGGTGCGGCATGGACGACCAACGGCCCTTTAATGAGGCGGTTGCAACGGCTCTGCATCGTCGTTTGCTTCCCAAGGGCGAGTTTGTTCCTTATACGGTTGAGCGGATGTTCGATGGCCCTGCGTGCCTGTGCGAGGATTTTCTTGACGGCCGCGAGGAATACGTTCCGGCTGTTTACGTTAAGGGCGCACTTGGTGGCCAGCGGGGAAACTCGACATACGATCGATACTGTCGCTGCCTTGGCAAGCATGGTGCCGATGAGGCCGCTGTGAGAAGGTCTATGTCGCAGATGATTGTCTGCGATGCCCTTTTGGCCAACAGCGACCGCCATTGGCGAAACTTCGGCATCATCCGTAATGTCGACACCCTGGAGATAAAACCTGCTCCGCTGTTCGATAGCGGCAACTGTCTGTGGTACAACGTACCAACTGCCGTGCTCGCAGCTGGGGAGTTTGGGTTTTCCGCTAAGCCGTTTGGGCCCGACCCTTCCGTCCAGCTGGCGCTTGCGGATTTGCTCGATTGGTTCGATTCATCGCGGCTCAACGGATTTGTTGATGAGGCGATCGAGATTCTTTCGCAGAGCGAATGGGCCACGGCGGAGGGTCGACTCGAGGCCATCCGCCGCGGCCTCGAGCGTCGCATAATCGAGGTTGGTGCCGCTGTTGAGGTACTTCGACACGTGCAGCGATAAACCCGCGGCTACTTAAGTGCGCCGGTCACCGTGCCGCCGCCGAGGACGATGTCGCCGCGATAGACTACAACGGCCTGGCCGGGGGCGATGGCTCGCTGCGGCTCATCAAAAGTCAGCAGCATTTGTCCGTCGGCGCCACGTGTAAGGGTCGCCGCCTGGTCCTTTTGACGGTAGCGGTACTTGGCGCCCACGCGAATGCCGCCGGCATCGAGCTCGGCCTCCATGCGGTCGGCAGGGGCGCTCCAGATCCAGTCGTTGGCCGTGAGCGCCGTGGCCGTCAGGTCCTCTGCCTCGCCCAGATGTACGGTGTTGTTGACGGCGTCGACACCCGTTACGTACACGGGATGCGCCATCGCGACGCCCAGGCCCTTGCGCTGGCCGATGGTGTAGCGCAGCGCGCCGTTGTGGCGCCCGACCACGCTGCCGTCGCGCCACACAATGTCGCCCGGTGCAGCGGGATGTTCGCAACGGCGCTCGATATAGCCCGCGTAGTCACCGTCTGGAATAAAGCAGATGTCCTCGCTTTCGGCCTTCTGGGCGTTGGTAAAGCCCTGCTCGGCGGCTATGCGGCGCACGTCGCGCTCTTTGTCTAGGCCTGCCAGCGGAAAGATCGTGTGCGCCAGGCGCTCCTGCGTGAGCGAATACAAAAAGTAACTCTGGTCCTTTTTGGGGTCCTCGCCGCGATGCAGCTGCCAGGTGCCGTCGGGCGCCTGGCTCGTTTTGGCATAGTGGCCTGTGGCGATGTAGTCGCAGCCCATATCCAGCGCCGCATCCAGCAACGCGCCAAACTTAATATGGCGGTTGCAGATGATGCACGGATTGGGCGTCAGCCCCTCCTGGTAGGCGTTCATAAAACGCTCGACAACGTTGCGGTCGAAGGTTTGCTGCAAGTCGAGCACGTGATGGGGTATCCCCAGGCGCTCGGCGACGGCCTTTGCATCGGCGATGTCGCGGTCGACCTCACTCATGCCCGTGGTGGGATCGGGCGCGGGGCAGGTGAGGCGCATGGTGGCACCGACACATTCGTAACCCTGACTTTTGAGCAGATACGCGGTCACGCTGGAATCGACGCCGCCGCTCATGGCGACGAGCACGCGCTTGTTGTGCATGGGGAGGTTCTCCTTGGTGGCATGTGGCCAAAAAAGAAAAGCGGCGCGGGAGGCTGGTTCCGCGCCGCAGACATTGTAGCAAGTTCGGGCGTCCTGTGGGACACCCTGTTGGGATGAGCTCAGGCTGCCAGAAGAGAGGGGAGACCGGCGTGCCTTGGACTCGTTCTAAGAACGAGAGCTCTAGTCCTGGAAGAGTGCCGTGGACAGGTAGCGCTCGCCGGTGTCGGCGAGCAGCGCCACGATGGTCTTGCCCTCGTTCTCGGGGCGCTTGGCCAGCTGCAGTGCGGCCCACACGGCGGCGCCGGACGAAATGCCCACGAGCACGCCCTCCTTGTGGC
>CAKXKM010000118.1:0-294 GCA_934876235.1 Collinsella sp. AF02-46-1
GGCCAGATCGTAGCGCTGCGGGTTAAAGAGCAGGCCCTCGAGCAGGCTGCGGGAAGCGTCAACGGTGGGAGGCTCGCCCGGGCTCAGGCGACGGTAGATCTCGATGAGGGCGTCCTCGCGGGTGAGGGCGGTGTCGCGCTCCAGGGTGCGCTTGATCACATCGGAGTTGCCGAGCAGCTCGATGATGTCGTCGTTGGTGACGGCAATGCCAAGGGCGCGCAGGAACATCGTGGCGCTCTGCTTGCGCTTACGGTCGATGGAGACCATGAGCTGGTCGCGCTTGTCGACCTCAAA
>CAKXKM010000118.1:304-3979 GCA_934876235.1 Collinsella sp. AF02-46-1
TTGTAGATCTGCTTGCCCGAATCCATCTCGGAGCTGTAGTACACGCCCGGGGAGCGGACGAGCTGCGAGACGACGATACGCTCGGTACCGTTGATGATGAAGGTACCCTGATCGGTCATCATGGGGAAGTCGCCCATGAAGACGAGCTGCTCCTTGATCTCGCCGGTCTCCTTGTTGGTGAGACGGACGTCGGTCAGAAGCGGAGCCTGATAGGTCATATCCTTCTCGCGGCACTCCTCGACGGTGTGCGCGGGGTCGCCGAACTGATGCTCGCCGAAGGTAACCTCGAGAACATGGTTCTGGCTCTGGATGGGGCTGGATTCCTTGAACGCCTCACGAAGGCCCTCGTCCTTAAAACGCTCAAAGGATTCCCTTTGAACAGAGATAAGGTTGGGGAGCTCCATGGCCTCCGGGATTTTCCCGAAGCTGACGCGCTTGCGCTCAGTGGCAGTGTATGCGTAGGTCACCAGGTTTTTCCTCCTTCACGGAAATGCTCGGTGGGTTGGCGAGGCATAGCTTCGCCAGTTATCGCAACCTAATAGTTTATCAGGTACCGACCGTTGGGCAAGAAAAGCCTTGACGCGATTGAGTTTTTGGAGTAGCAAAGTTTTTCGACAGAAAAGGTGCAGGTAGATAGGTATGTACCGAACATCTGTTCATATATTTTCTGTGAACAGCGCTGCTGATGCGCGCCGTTGAATGGCGGAATGGCGGCGAGGGGTTGATCGAGCGGAAGCTGCGTCCCGTTTTGAGGCCTCAAACTGGGACGCAGTTTCCGGTTGTGCCCTGTTTGGGAAAGCATATCCCGTTCTGAGCCGAAATTCCGGGTCGCACTTTCCGCTAGGGGCCCTAACCGGAAAGCGCGTCCCAGAATTCGATCAAATTGTGGGTCGCACTTTCCGGAGCCACGATTGCAGCCCGAACAAAAAACGGGCGCGAACCGAGGTCCACGCCCGTAAATGTCGATGCCCGAAGGCTTACTTGCGCATCAAGCCGCCGCGCTCGTCGATGGCGTCCCAGAAGGCGCTGGCAAAGCGAGGATCGTTTGCAGCCATGAGGGCGTTGGTGGCCATCCAGCCAGAGGGGGTACCGGTATCGTAGCCCGACAGCGGGTCGATGACGACAGCGTACATGGCCTCGCGATCGAGCGAACGTGCCATGGCGTCGGTCAGCTGAATCTCGCCGCCCTTACCGGCCTGCTGGTCGGCAAGCAGGTCCATGACCAGCGGAGACAGGAGGTAACGACCGACGATGTACAGGTTGGACGGAGCCGCCTCGGGAGCAGGCTTCTCGACCAGACCGCCGATGCGCCAGACAGCGCCCGGCTCGCAATCGGCAACGTCCTCGGCGCCCTCGAGCGAACCCACGCGCTCGCCGGCAATCACGCCGTAGCGGCTGACCTCCTCGGGAGCGCACGCGGCAACGGCGATAACCGAAGCGCCACCGTGCTCCTTGGAAACAGCGAGCATCTTGTCGCAGATGTCGCGGTTGGGCACAACGTAGTCGCCCAGAAGAACCAGGAAGTTCTCCCCTGCCACAGCGTCGGCAGCAGAGCGAATGGCGTGGCCGAGGCCCTTGGGCTCGTACTGATAACGGAAGTCGACCGGCATACCGCCCGCATGGGCGACAGCGTCGGCGTAGGCGTCCTTACCGCGCTCGCGCAGCAGGTTCTCGAGCGAACGGTCGGGCTGGAAGTAGTTCAGCAGCTCCGGCTTGCCGGGCGAGGTAACGATGATGGCGTCGTCGACCTCCTCGGGGTCGAGCGCCTCCTCAACGACATACTGGATGACCGGCTTATCGAGAACCGGCAGCATCTCTTTGGGCGTGCACTTGGTGCCAGGCAGAAAACGCGTACCAAGACCGGCGGCGGGGATAATTGCCTTCATATTATTCAAGGATCCTTTCGCAGGCGCAGGATGCGCCCTGTGCGTGCGGCGCGGCGGCCGCAGACCAAATTGCGATACCGAAGTATCTTACCGCCGGGACCAGGCGCTACCGCTAGGCAAACGCCATTCTTCAGCAGGTCAACGCAAATTATTGCTCGAACGGTGCAATTTTATCGCCCAACGGTAGTGACCCCAAAGCACTGCAAACGGCAGTAATTTGCATGCCGAGCCAGCAAAAAAGAGGGGTCATAACAAAAAAGACGGGGCTCGCAATGCGAACCCCGTCTGCAAAGAAATCTGGCGAGAAAGCCTGTTACTTGAGGGTGACAGCAGCGCCAGCAGCCTCGAGCTTCTCCTTGGCAGCCTCGGCGTCCTCCTTCTTGGCACCCTCGAGAACAGCCTTGGGAGCGCCCTCGACGACCTCCTTGGCCTCCTTCAGGCCAAGGTTGGTGAGCTCACGGACGGCCTTGATGACCTGGATCTTGTTGTCGCCGAAGCCCTCGAGCACGACGTCAAACTCGGTCTTCTCCTCGGCCTCAGCAGCGCCAGCAGCGGGAGCGGCGACAACAGCGGCAGGAGCAGCGGCGGAAACGCCGAAGGTGTCCTCGATAGCCTTGACGAGCTCGGAAGCCTCGAGAAGGGTCATTTCCTTAAGAGCATCGATGATCTCATCGGTGGTAAGCTTAGCCATTTCTAAGTCCTTTCGGTTTCCGTGTCTGTGCACGGAGATCAGTTAAAACACGGCGCGAATGCGCCAGGGGTGCGGCGTTGCCGCCGCGGGTGAAAACAGCGACTAGGCTGCCTTCTGCTCGGAGACCTGCTGGATCGAACGAGCGAGACCAGAGGAAACGCCGTTGACGCAGACAGCGATGTCGCGAGCGAAACCGGAGATGAGGCCGGCGATCTGGCCGAGAAGCTGATCCTTGGTGGGCAGCTCGGCGATAGCCTTAACATCATCAGCGGAAACGGCCTTGCCGTCGGAGATACCGCCCTTGATCTCAAGGACGCCCTTGGACTTAGCGGAGAAGTCCTTAAGGGCCTTAGCGGCCTCGACCGGCTCGGACTCGTAGAACACATAAGCGACGGGGCCGGCGAGGATCTCGTCGAGCTCGGGCTGCTCCTGGTTCTTGAGAGCGATCTTGACCAGGTTGTTCTTGTAGACCTTCATCTCGGCGCCGCACTCGCGAAGCTGATGACGCAGCTCCTGAGCCTGCTTAACCGTCAGACCGTTGTAGTTGACGACGAACAGACCGGCGTTCTCGGCGATACGGGACTCGATCTCTGCAACCTTGTCGATTTTGTACTGCTGGGGCATGAATTACACCTCCTCGAATTCTTTCCGGGCACGGTCCGCCACAAGGACGTGACGGGGGCATGTCCAAAAAGAAAGCCCCCGCGCTGCATGAGCGACGGGGGCGAGAAGACATATCTACTCGACCACCTCGGCTGGCGGGATATCCCATTAAGCTCGCGGGCGATGCCCGTTTGCGCCGGCTGTCTCTGGCAGCGGATTCGTGCGTGAACCGAAAGTATTATGGCGGGGACCCCGGCGTCGGTCAACGGAAATCCGGGCTGCACACAATTCCACCATTCCGGCCGCGCCGCCGAAGGCCAGGCGCAAGGTTTTCGCTCGGTCAAGTCCTGGCTCGCACGAAGAGCACATTAAGTGCTCTTCGGCTCGTGCGGAATCTACGAAAACCTTGCGCCTGGCCTTCGGCGGCGCGTGCCTGCGTTGACTTTGGGCAGCCCGGGTTTTCGTTGGCTGACGCCCCCACTCATAATGCTTGGG
>CAKXKM010000119.1 GCA_934876235.1 Collinsella sp. AF02-46-1
GGACACGGGTTCTCGCATTCTTTGATAGGTTGCATCGTTGCATCATGCAGACAACATATTGCCACATTAGGGCGTCGAGCGCGGCGGTTGAAGACGATTGGTCCATGCGGCCGCAAGTGCGGTAGGGGCTTGGCTAGATAAGCCCAAAGTGTTCGAGCGCGGTGACGACGCCGTCGTGGTCGATGCTGTCGGTGACATAGTCGGCCTTTTCCTTGAGGAAGTCCGGTGCGTTGCCCATGGCGATGCCAACGTCGACGGCGTTCATCAGCGAGACGTCATTGCTGGCGTCGCCGATGCCGTATACGGTTCCGTGGTGGGGATCGAGGGCGTCGAGTACGGACTGGATACCCTCGCGCTTGGTGCATTCGCGAGGCGAAATCTCGGTCACTTCGAGCTCGAGCTCGTTAAAGCAGAGCAGCGGCTCAAACGCTTGATCCTGAGCGATGCGGTTGGCAAGCGACGTGGACATTAAGATCTTGTAGGCGCTGTAATGTTGCAGCTGCGTAATTGCATCGCCCACGGTGCGGGCGTATCCCGGGGCGTCGGGCGCATCGGCACTCATGCGAACGACGCCATTGAGTCCCTCAAAACGAATCACTTCGTCCGATTGCTCAAGAATGGGAGCAAGGCGCTGCAGCATGCCGGGCGTCATCGCCAAATCGCGAATCACGTGTCCCTCAAGTTCGACATAGCCACCCGCGAGGCAGACGATGCCGGTCCAGGGCAGCTCGAGCAGCTTTGGATGGATGCAGCTCAGCGTGCGCCCTGTGCAGATAAACGCCATATTGCCCTTGGCGACAAAATCACGGATGGCTTGCGAGACCGCTTCATTGGGATAGGGGGAGAGGTCTCGCTCGCTCTCGGGAAGCTCTTGTGCCACTCGAGGGTCTTGCCAGGCGAGTGTTCCGTCGATATCGAAGAAGCAGATATCGCCGCGCTTATGGGCTGCGCTGGCGGCAGGGGAGGCCGAGGTGGTGGGCACAAATCCCGGCTCGAGGCCCATGATCTGGTCAAAATGCTCTTTAACGCGGGGAACGGAGATGCCGATAATCACCTGGGCGGTCTTGCCCGTAATGATGAGGCCCTTGGCGCCCACCGCGACAAACGACGCATTATCTGCAACGATGGAAGGGTCTGCGACCTCGACGCGCAGGCGCGTGGCGCAGTTGGTTGCGCCCACGATATTGCCAACGCCACCTAAAAGCTGAATTACCCGCTCAGCGAGGACGTGATCTTGATCGGATTGAATACTGACCTCGCCATTGGGAGATTGCTCTTTGGCAAAGCCGCTTCCGGTTAAACGATCGATTGCCGCGCGATTGGAGACATGATCCTCGCGGCCCGGCGTCTTAAGGTCATAGACCAAGATGAGTGCTCGAAAACTAACAAAAAAGATGAGGCTAAAGGCAAGACCGATACCGAGCGCCAAAAGGTAGGAGCCGGCATGCATTCGCATGAGTGGGATGAAGTTGAAGGCCGTCATTTCCATGAGACCGCCCGAGAAGATGCCGACGATGCCAAAGAAGTTCATGGTCATGGCAAGGCAGGAGGACAGGACGGCGTAGAGCAAAAAGAGTCCGGGATAGGTGAACATAAAGAGAAACTCGAGCGGCTCGGTGACGCCGCAGACCACCGAGGCGACGATGGCGGGCAAAAGGATGACCTTAAGGCCGGCGCGGCGTTCGGGTTTGGCGGTGAAATAGAATGCTGCCGCGATGGCGGGAAGGCCAAAGAGCTTGCCCCAGCCGGTGGCGGTAAAACCTGCCCAGGGCGCAAGTTCATTTAAAGGGCGCGTGCTATGGGAGAGAATGGGGAGCAGGTTGGTCCACGTGGCGTAAATACCGTCGTGAATGACCAGATTGTCGTAATAGATGGGCATATAGAGCAGATGGTGCAGCCCCATGGGCTCGAGCGCTCGCTCCAAAAACACAAAGATGCCCACGCCGAAGGGGCCGACGCCCGCAAGTGCGTGGCGCAGCGTTTCGGTCACAGCGTATGCGAAGGGCACGATGGCGGCCGAGATGGCGGCAAGGGCAAACACGGCAAAAAAGCTGATGAGGTAGACCAGCGAGGAACCCGAGAAGGTGCCGAGCCAATCGGGAACCTTGGCATCGTAGAAGCGGTCATGGATGGCGACGACGGTTGCCGATACCGCCAGCGGGCCGATAATGCCGGTGTCGAGCGTCTTGATGCCGTCGATGACGGTGATACCGCTGGCGGGGGTCAAAGATGATGGGTACTTAAGCCCAAGGTTGTCTCCGCTCAGCTTAATGATCTCGCTCAAAAAGAAGCAATAGGCAAAATAGGCCACGAGTGCCTCGAGGCAGCAGCGCGCCGGTTGCTTTTGGGCAAGACCGATAGGCAGCGCTACGGCAAAAAGGAGCGGGAGACGTTTAAAGACCGTCCACGAGCCGCGCTGGATGATGGTCCAGAAAACGTACCAAGGGGTTCCGTATACGGCGAGATCGCCGACGATGTCTACGGTCGTGGCGAGGGCGGAGATGCCGACCATGAGGCCTGATATAGAAAACAGCATGGCGGGCGCGAACATGGCTCCGCCAAAACGTTGGATTTTCTGCAGCATAATATGCCTTCCGGATGCAACATGCTGTGCGAGCAAGAACGTTTAAACAATGAACTCATTGTAGAGGACTGGCTGCTTGCCGCATTGACGGTTTTGATTCGGTCCGATTTGGGTTTCGGGGGAACCGTCGACGGTAAATAATCCGTACTTTACCGATAATCGGTTTAAACAACTTTAAGAAATGCTATCGTGCCTAGCCATACATATTCATTAGAGGTGAAATCATGCCAAAAGCGATTTACGAAGGAATCTACCGCGAGATCCGTTCGCGCATCATCAACGGGACCTATGCGTTTCAGGAGATGCTGCCAACCGAAGCCGAGCTGACCGCGGAGTTTGGCTGCACGCGCAATACCGTTCGACGCGCCTTGAGCATGCTGGCCGACCAGATGTTTGTGCAGCCTATACACGGTAAGGGCGTGCGCGTTATTTGGCTTAAGGGCGAAACCGACATGCTGGGCGCACTCGAAGAGGTTGAGTCGTTTGGCGAGTTCGCAAAACGCAACAATGCTGTTGCCTCGACGGACGTCAAGTCCTTTGAGCATCTGGTCTGCACCGAACAGCTTTCCCGTCGCCTGGGCTTTAAGGTGGGCGAGGAGCTGATTCGCGTAGTGCGTGTCCGAAGCCTCAACGGCAGCGCGCGCCAAGTGGACCATGGCTACTTTTTGGCGTCGATCGCCAAAGGCCTGACCCCCGAGATCGCGGCGGATTCTATCTACGGCTATCTGGAGCACAAGCGCGGCGTCAAAGTGATGGCGAGCCGTCGTACGGTGAGTGTCGAGCTCGCCAACGATGAAGACTGCAGCTATCTGGACCTTGGCAAGTACAACTGCGTCGCCGTTATGGAGAGCCAGTCGTACACCTCGGACGGCATCTTGTTCGAGGTCACGCATGCCCGCACACACCCCGAGATCTTCCATTACCGCGTCAATTCCAAGCGATAGCCGGCTAGCTCGCAGCCTGACGAGACTCATGCCCTCAAAGCGAAAACGCCCGGTCAAACCGACGATGCATCGGCTTGATCGGGCGTTTTCTCTGCATTCGATAACAAATAATTGTTTATACAAAACTTGTCAAGTATCAAGTCGAAATTACCGTTCACCGAAGTTTTTCTACCGCTCTAGTAATACTTGTTCAAACAACTAGCCAAATAGCGTATTGTACAAGTCAGCAAAAGGGGCAAAGTCCCCGAGCCAATCTCCGAAGGCGGCGGCAAAGGGTGCCGCCACGGTGTGAAAGGGTGGATTGTAATGAAGAACGAAATGAGCAGAAGGCAGTTCCTGGGCTTTGCTGGTTCCGCTGCTGCGGTTCTTGGTCTGGGCCTCGTGGGCTGCGGT
>CAKXKM010000120.1 GCA_934876235.1 Collinsella sp. AF02-46-1
GGTTTTTGTTTTAGGCTGAGGGGAAGGCCTTGGCGGCAGTGCCTATCCTCGGCTTTTGCATAGTCTCGATCTGTAACACCAAGCCAGCGAAAATGGCTCTAACTGTTACAGATTGAGATGAACCGTTCGGCCGTCAGCCCAACGTCTTGATCTGTAACACCAGGCGGCATATTTGGTCTCTAACTGTTACAGATTGAGATGCAGCGTGGCCGGCCGGCACAATATCTCAATCTGTAACAACTGCAGGGCTCAACGGACTCCAGCTGTTACAGATTGAGACAAAACGACCGGGCAAGTCCCAAACCACCACAAAGGTGCCTGCCCCATCGTGGTGGTTTGGGCGGCCGGCATAAAAAAGTCCCCGCCGGGCGTGTGCTCGACGGGGACTTTGCCGTTTGATGGCTAGCACTGCAGGTGATTACTCGCCCAGCAGGCTCTTGGTGATGGAAGCGGCGGCCTTCTTGCCGGCGCCCATCGCCAGAATGACCGTAGCGGCACCGGTGACGATGTCGCCGCCGGCCCAGATGCGGGGATCGGTGGTCTGGCCGGTCTCCTCGTCGGCAACGATGTAGCCCCACTTGTTGAGCTCCATCTTGCCGCCGATCTTCTTTGCGAAGGGGTTGGCGTTGGTGCCGATAGCCGAGATCGCGACGTCGCAGGGAATCTCCTCGATGGCGCCCTCGATGGGCACCGGGCGACGGCGGCCGGACTCGTCGGGCTCGCCGAGCTCCATCTTCTGGACCTTGACGGCGCACACGGAGCCGTCCTCGCCAGCGACAAACTCGAGCGGGGAGACGAGCGGCAGAACCTCGACGCCCTCGGCCTTAGCATGGTGCAGCTCGGCGCGACGGCAGGGCATCTCGTCCTCGGTACGACGGTAGGCGATGATGGCGTGCTCGGCGCCCAGGCGCTTGGCGGTACGGACGGCGTCCATAGCCACGTTGCCGCCACCAAAGACGACGACGTTCTTGCCGTGCTTGGTGGGGGTGTCGTACTCGGGGAACTTGTTGGCCTTCATCAGGTTCACGCGGGTGAGGTACTCGTTGGCGAAGAAGACGTTGGGCAGGTTCTCGCCGGGGACGTTGAGGAACTTGGGCAGGCCAGCGCCGGTCGCCACGTAGATGGCGTCGAAGCCCTGCTCGAACAGCTCCTCGGCCGTGGCCATGTTGCCCACGACGGAGTTGTACTCAAACTTGACGCCCATGTCCTCCAGGCCGTCAATCTCGCGCTTGACGACCGCCTTGGGCAGACGGAACTCGGGGATGCCGTAGACCAGCACGCCGCCGCCGGTAAAGAAGGCCTCAAAGACGGTGACGTCAAAGCCGTTACGGGCGAGCTCGCCGGCGCAGGTGATGCCGGACGGGCCAGAGCCCACGACGGCGACCTTCTTGCCGTTCTTGGGGGCCATCTTGGGCGTGGAGGCGAGCTCGGGGCGGTCACCCAGGAAGCGCTCGAGCTGGCCGATGGCCACGGGCTCGGACTTCTTACCACGGATGCACTTGCCCTCGCACTGGTTCTCCTGCGGGCAGACGCGACCGCAGATGGCGGGAAGCATGGAGTCCTCGCGGATGGTATCGAGAGCGCCGCCGAAGTCCTTCGCGCGGATCTGCTCGATAAAGCGGGGAATGTTGATGTTGACGGGGCAGCCCTCAACACAGAACGGCTTCTTGCAGTTGAGACAGCGCTCGGCCTCGGCCAGCGCCATCTCCTCGGTGAAGCCCTTGTCGACGGGGCGGAAGTCGCAGGCGCGCTCGGCAGCCGGCTCCTCGTTATCGGGGGTGCGGGGCGACTTCATATCGGCAACGAAACGACCGTTAACTAGTGGCATGCGCAGCTCTTTTCCTCATAGGCCTTGAGGGACGCGCCCTCTTCGGAACGGTAAGCGGCCTGGCGGGCACGAAGGTCATCCCAGTCGACCAGGGTGGCATCGAAGTCGGGGCCGTCGACGCAAGCGAACTTGGTCACGCCGCCCACCTCGACGCGGCAGCAGCCGCACATACCGGTGCCGTCAACCATGATGGGGTTGAGCGACGCGGTGATGGGGGTGTCGTACTTCTGGGCGGTAAGGGTCGAGAACTTCATCATCGGAACGGGGCCGACGCAGAAGACCTGGCTCACGGCCTTGTCCTGCAGCAGGCGCTCCAGCGGAGCGGTGACAACGCCCTGCTCGCCATAGGAGCCGTCGTCAGTGGTGATGTGGATGTGGTCCTCGTCGAGGAGCTCGCGGAACTGGTCCTCCATGAGCAGGAGGTCCTTGGTGCGGGCGCCCATGATGGCGTGCACCTCGTGGCCGGTCTCGACCAGGTGCTTGGCGACCGGGAAGGCAATTGCCAGGCCGACGCCGCCGCCAATGACGGCGCAGGGGCCCTCAGCCATCTCGGTGGGAACGCCCAGCGGGCCCACGACGTCGCGCAGCGACTCGCCGGCCTCGTAGGTGGAAAGCATCTCGGTGGTCTTGCCGATCACCATGAAGATGAACTCGACCCAGCCCTCGTCACCGTTCCAGCCGGCCAGGGTAAACGGGACACGTTCGCCCGTCTCGTTGGCGCGAACCATGAGGAACTGTCCAGCGTGCGCATGCTTGGCGATTGCAGGCGCCTCGATGCGGAACTTGAACACCTTCTCCGAGAACTGCGTCTTCTCCAGGATCTTATACATAGAACCCCTCTCTTGTTAGGGCCGCCGAACCGTGCCTCCACGGAAATGGACGGTAGCCCGAATAAAACCGTACGCGCACAGGCGTTGTGCAGACATACGGTGCAAATTATACCCTCATGGACATGTCGCTTACGTGTGTCTTCGGCGGTCGGGAAAAGGGTTTATCCACTTCGGCCTACCAAAGGGGGAGAGGTTTATTTTGGCAGGTTTTATCAGGCAAAACGGCAAAGGGGGCCGGCCTCGCGCATCGGTGAGGCCGGCCCCCTTTGGGGCGTTATGCATGTATGGTGGCAGCGTGTTTATTGCGATGTGCCGACTGCGGCGTTTACGCAGATAAAACCTGCCGAAATAAACCTGTCCCTAAATGGTAGGTTTTAGTGCTTGCCGTTGGCGGAGGCGGAGCCGTTGACGTGGTCGCGGGCATAGATCACGCCGTGCACGATTGCCAGGCCGGCGGCGTCTGCGGCGCGGGCGCAGGTGTCCTGGAAGTCCTCGGCCTCGCGGGCGCGCAGCTGCTTGAGCACGTAGTCGGCGACAGCCATCTTGCCGGGAGGGTTGCCGATACCGGTGCGGATGCGGCTGAAGTCGCGGCTGCCCATCTTGTCGATGATGGAGCGCAGGCCGTTGTGGCCGGCGTGGCCGCCGCCCACCTTAACACGCACATCGCCGGCGGGAATATCGAGCTCGTCGTGGATTACGAGCAGCTCCTCGGCCTTGATTTTGTACTCGCGGCAGAGCTTGGAGATGGGGCCGCCCGAGGTGTTCATGTATGACTGCGGCTTGACCAGCACAATCTGGCGCTTGCCGCCCTCTTCCTCGGCATCGTTGATATTGATGAGCGCGACCTCGGCGCCGGCCTGGTTTTTCCAGTACGTGACGCCGGCCTGACGGGCCAGCTCATCGATCGCCTTAAAGCCGGCGTTGTGGCGGGTCTCGGCATATTCCTCACCCGGGTTGCCGAGTCCGGCAACCATGCGAATCTTAAGCGGCTGTGCAGCTGCCATAGGCTTCCTTTCGTTACATAAGTAGTTCGTTCAACGACAAAGGCTACCACGCCCGCCGAAGGCGAGACTTCGTTTCAGCGAAATCCCACCAGACAAAAGCGCGGCCGCGGCAGAGCGAGCCGCCGGAACAGAAGAAACCCCCGCGCGACCTTTGCGAAGCAAGGGGG
>CAKXKM010000121.1 GCA_934876235.1 Collinsella sp. AF02-46-1
TCCCTTTATATATTTATCGGCAAGCTCTTGCGCAATTTCTGAAGTAAATTGTATCTGCTCACCATCAATATTGCCCGTCGAAGCAAAAACCTCTTTCGGACGTGCGGCTAAGGCGACAATTGAAGACGCGACAAGTTGCAGAAAACGACGACGCGAAAGCATATGTTCTTCTTTCTAGAGGAGCGACTTATAAGATACTCCCATTCTATAACCTTTTTTGTAACGTTACAGCACTGGTTATATTTCAATTCGATTTGCTTATGTCCTTGTAACCCAATACATCTTTACGTTTTAAACGGAATTAGAAAATCACTCATAGCAAAAACGGGCTTTAATCCCAAAGAGATGACTTTGATTATGAATCAAACCGGCAGTCAGGGCATAGCTGCAGTGCAATTGCTACAAGAAAGGCCGCCCTTGCTGGCGGCCTTTCTACTTGCTACTAGTCACGCGTGAGCTTGCGGTGAATACGATGCGGCTGGGCTGCGTCCTCGCCCAGGCGCTCGATGCGGTTGGCCTGATAGGCCTCGAAGTTGCCCTCGAACCAATACCAGTTGCCCGGGTTCTCGTCGGTGCCCTCCCACGCCAGAATGTGCGTGGCGACGCGGTCTAGGAACATACGGTCATGGCTAATGACCACCGAGCAGCCCGGGAACTCGAGTAGCGCCGCTTCGAGCGAGGACAGCGTCTCGACGTCGAGGTCGTTCGTGGGCTCGTCGAGGAGCAGCAGGTTGCCGCCCTGCTTGAGCGTGAGCGCCAAGTTCAGACGGTTGCGCTCGCCACCGGAGAGTACGCCGGCGCGCTTCTGCTGGTCCTGGCCCTTAAAGCCAAAGCTCGCCACGTACGCGCGGCTCGGAACCTCGGTCTCGCCGACCATCATGTGGTCCAGGCCGTCCGAGACGACCTCCCATAGGTTCTTATCGGGGTCGATGCCGGAACGGTTCTGGTCGACGTAAGAAATCTTGACGGTCTCGCCCACCTCGAGCTCACCCGAAGTCAGCGGCTCCAAACCCACGATGGTCTTGAAGAGCGTGGTCTTGCCGACACCGTTGGGGCCGATGACGCCCACGATGCCGTTACGCGGCAGGGTGAATGAAAGGTCGTCGATGAGCACGCGGCCATCGAACTCCTTGTGCAGGTGATGGGCCTCGAGCACCTTGTTGCCCAGACGCGGGCCCACAGGGATGCGGATGTCGGTCCAGTCGAGCTTCTGGCTTGCGCGGGCCTCGGCCTCCATCTCCTCGTAGCGAGCCAGACGGGCCTTGTTCTTGGCCTGGCGAGCCTTGGGCGAGCTGCGTACCCACTCGAGCTCGGCCTCCATGCGCTTGGCAAGCTTGGCATCGCGGTTACCCTGAGCCTCGATACGGGCGGCCTTGGTCTCCAGATACGTGGAGTAGTTGCCCTTGTAGGGATAAAGGTGACCGCGGTCGACCTCGCAGATCCACTCGGCAACGTTATCCAGGAAGTAGCGATCGTGCGTGACGGCAAGCACCGCGCCCTGGTAGTTGTGCAGGAAATGCTCGAGCCACAGGATCGACTCGGCATCCAGGTGGTTCGTGGGCTCGTCGAGCAGCAGCAGATCGGGAGCCTCGAGCAGCAGCTTGCACAGGGCCACGCGACGGCGCTCGCCGCCGGAAAGCACATTGACCGGCATGTCGGAATCGGGCAGTTGCAGGGCGTCCATGGCCTGGCCGAGCTTGGAATCGATATCCCAGCCGTCGGCGGCATCGATCTCGTCCTGGAGCTTGCCCATCTCGGCCATGAGGGCGTCCATGTCGCAATCCGGGTCGCACATCTCCTCGCCGATCTTGTTGAAGCGATCGACCTTGGCGATCATATCGCCAAACGCCATGCGCACGTTCTCGATGACGGTCTTGTCGTCGTCGAGCGGCGGCTCCTGCTGCAGGATGCCCACGGTGTAGCCGGGAGTGAGCCTGGCATCGCCGTTGGAGACCTCCTCGATACCGGCCATGATCTTGAGCAGGGTCGACTTGCCCATACCGTTGGGGCCCACGACGCCGATCTTGGCACCGGGATAGAAGCTCAGGGTCACGTCGTCAAGAATCACCTTGTCGCCATGGGCCTTACGAGCCTGATACATCTGGTAGATAAACTCCGCCATTTGCCTGTTTTATCCTTTCTACCTGCTGTTTCCCTATTCTTGTTTTCGTTTTAGTGGAAACGAAATGAGGCAACCAGCTCTGAAATTTAACGAAAAAGGGGCATGGTTGCCCACACCCCCTAATACTACCTGGGAAAAGTCCCCCGGAACACACTATGAACTGCGTACGCTAGTTTTCCGCAACCTTAGCGAACGGCTCGCTGCGATTTGCGCCACAGCAGATACGAATAGACGTAGGCAGCGCCAGCTGAACCAAACGTCAGCACCGCAATCACCGCGGCGACGACTTCACTCGAAAGCACGCTGCCCGCCACGCCCATCACAATCAGGCCAACACCCAGCACCATAAAGCAGGCACCGCCAAAGCGCTGCGTACGGCGCCAGTTCTCGGGATCGGCAAGCGCCCAGGGCGTCTTGATACCGAGCGTATAGTTCTGCTTCACACGCGGCAAGTAGTTGCCTACGCCGATGAACAGCAAACCGACAGCACCGGAAATCAGCACGTTGACCGAACCGACCGCCGGCACCACGCCCCAGACCGTAAGCTCTCCCAGCCAGCTTATGGCGCACATGAACAAGGTGAAGGCAATTACGAAGCCCTGATAGAACTTACCCGAGGTTCGATATGCCTCACCTTTGGGATCGACGCGCGGCACCACGCAGAACATTGCGAGAAGCGCCAGAGGCAGCACGCCGAGCGCGGAGGCCATCCAGCTAGGACCCCAACCGTCGACAGCGCCGTTCGCGCCCCAGTGCGTGGGAATCTGCGCAGGCAAGCTCGGCATCACCATGAGGTGCGCTACGACATTGGCGACGCACAGAGCGACCAGCGCAATCCACACGCGCGACGATACCCCTGTGGGGTGAATGCCCTTGTTTTCGTTATTCATCCTTATCACCTTCATTGTTTGTAAAACCCATAAACCAGCCAATTAAATCCTGCATGACGGTGGTGTTTAAGCTGTATACGATGTTTTGGCCATGGCGCTCGTCGGTCACCAACCCGGCGTTTTTAAGCGTCGCCAAGTGATGGCTCAGCGACGGCTTACTGATATCGAAATGCTTGGCAAGCTCCCCCGCCGTGCAATTGCCCTCGCGCAGCAGTTCCAAAATGCGCCGCCGCGTAGGATCGGCCAGCGCCTTAAAACCCTCTCCCGGCATAAGACCTCCTCTCAGCACCCCTCATGACGCGCACACTATACTCGATATTTAGATGTTTGTCTAACTATCTAATCGAAATGCTTCAAACCACATCAAAGTAAGCGCCATCGCAACCTATGGGCGATTACCTATAATGGCGATAGCTAAAACACGATTCGCTTCCCCATCGGAGGATGTCTATGACCGAAACCGCAGCCGCAACTC
>CAKXKM010000122.1 GCA_934876235.1 Collinsella sp. AF02-46-1
GATCAGGACAACGAAGATTGCGACCGGGACCAGTCCGCGGAAGCTGCCGACCGTGAGCGTCGTGATCAGAAACACAAAGCCCAAGAGCAACTTAGTTCGCGGGTCCAGGCGGTGGATTGCACTATCGCCGGGATAGTAGCTGCCAAACGAAAACGCCTCCATTAGCAGCCCTCCTCTCGCGCGATCGTTTCGGATTTGGCCTTGTCCGAGACGTTAGAAGAACCGTCTGAGCGACCGATCAGCAAATCTGTCAACTCGTCGGCCAACGACTCAACCGTATAGAGCCCGCCGCAACGCAGCGGCACGCCCGCTTCCGCAAGCGCCAGCGCCATGCGCTGGGCAGCGGGAACACCCAAGCCGATTGATTTAAGCTCATCCGCACGCGCAAAAACCTGAGCGGGCGTGCCCTCGGCAAACACCGCGCCCTCGTTCATCACGACAATACGGTCGCAGCAATTGGCAAGGTCATCCATACTGTGTGAGACCATGACGACGGTCAGGCCCCCATGGTGAAGTCGATCGATGAGCTCCAGGAAATCACTGCGCGCCGCCGGATCGAGTCCCGCCATGGGCTCATCGAGTACCAGGACCTCGGGCTCCATGGCAAGCACGCCGGCAAACGCCACGCGCCGCTGTTGGCCACCCGAAAGCTCAAAGGGACTCTTGTCGCCCACCGTGGCCAGGTCGAGGCCCACGCGCTCGAGCGATGACTCAACGCGGCGGGCAACCTCGGCCTGCGACAAGCCAAGGTTATGCGGACCAAACGCCACGTCCTGTGCCACGGTCTCGGCAAACAGCTGACGCTCGGGATATTGAAACACCACGCCGACCTTTGCCTTAACCGCGGCAGCATCTTTCTTGTTTGCCAGGTCGAGCCCCAGCGCGTAAACGGAACCCTCCTGGGGACGAATCAGGCCGTTAAGATGCTGAACCAGCGTCGACTTACCCGAACCGGTATGGCCCGCAAGGCCCAGGAACTCGCCGCGACGCACCGTTAGCGACACATTGCGCAACGCCCAGGGGCTGCTAGGGTCGTTGCCCCAGAGGGCCTGTTTGTTCGATGCGCCCTCGGCGACTGAGCGCTTGTGCCAACGGCGACGCTCACGGGCGCTCAGCGAATAGCTATACGAAAGGTGCGAAATCTCGATGACGGGCTCCAGCGCGTCTGCGCCATCGATTGCAGAGGAGACGCTGTCGGGAATACGAGGATTGGATGCGAAAAGCCGCCCGGTGATGCCTGTCCAACTCCGCTCGGCATAAGCCTGCGCTATATCGGCGACCATATCCGCCTCGCGCACCTGTGCGCAAACGGGCACGCCCCTCGCAGATAGCGCCCTACCAAGACAGCATGACGCCGGCATGTCCAGGTTCAGCCGCGCGAGTTCGTCCGCCCGCGTCAAGATTTCCTCGGGCGTACCGAACATGGCAACACGGCCCGCCTGGAAGACAGCAACGCGATCGGCCTCGGCTGCCTCTTCCATAAAGTGCGTAATCATCACGATGGTCATGCCGCGTTCGTGCAGCGCGTGACAGGCCTTCATAAGGCCCTTGCGCCCGCGCGGATCGAGCATCGAGGACGCCTCGTCCAAAATGAGCACGCGCGGTTCCATGGCGAGCACGCCGGCAAGCGCCACGCGCTGCTTTTGGCCACCCGAGAGCGCGTGGGTCTCGTGGCGCTCAAAGCCCACCAGGCCCACGGCCTTCAGCACCTCGCGCACGCGCTGCGCGATCTGGGCCGATTCGACCCCTAAGTTCTCGGGACCAAACGCAACATCGTCCTCGACAAGCGTCGCCACCAGCTGGTCGTCGGGATTCTGGAACACCATGCCCGCAGTTGAGCGGATGTCGTAGACCAGCTCGGGATCGGACGTATCCATGCCATCGATGCGCACCGTGCCGGCATCGGGCTGTAGCAGCGCATTCAGATGCTTGGCAAACGTCGACTTGCCCGACCCATTGCCACCGAGGATGCAGAAAAACTCGCCATCCTCGATGTTCAGATCGACGCCGTCGAGTGCTTTCGCAGCACCGTCATAGCTAAAGGAAACGCCCCGACACTCAATCATGCGCGGCCTTTGACCTGGTCCTTTTTAGGCGTGATGAGATTGGAGACTGCCTTATACACCGCCAGCGTCAACACCGAGTTAAGCACGGTCTTGATGAGGTTAAACGGCAAAACGGCGGGAAGCATGAGCGGCAGAATCACATCGGCCGAGCCATACCAGAACCAAACACCAATGGTCAGATTCGCAACCATACACAACGCCGTAGCGGCAATGACGCCGAGCACCAGGCCAATCACGGCACCCTTATAGGTATGCATCTTCTGGTAGACGATAGCCGCAGGCAGAATATACCCCAGCGTGGCAACCAGGTTCATAAGCGCACCGACCCAATCGCCCGTGGTAAGCGCATGGATAACGATCGCCATGGCGGCAACGGCAGTACCGGCACCAGGACCGTACGCAAACCCGCACACCATCGCCGGCACCAGCGACGGGTCATACGTCAAAAAAGGCGCCGAGGGAAGGATGGGCAGCTGCACATACATAAACAGCGCTCCCAAGGCGCACATCAACGCCATGGTAACGAGCTGTTTGGTGCTCCACCTATTCGTGTTCTCAAAATGGATATGCTGCGACTGTTCAGACATAAGATCACCTGCCTCTTTCATCCGGACTCTAACCGTTGGTACTGGGATCTCACCAGTTCAGCCGGCATGTGAACCAACACACGCACGGGTCGCGGACTCATCGGCTCGGTCACAGGCATCTCGCCTGCGCCACGGCGCCCCTTTGACACCGCCCGATTTACCGCCAGTGGGGAATTCCACCCCGCCCTGAAACAGCAATTGCTAGTGTAGCACCAGCAGGCGTTCGCGCAAGTATGCCAAGGGTAATTTATGGCGAGGGGGAACGCTCCAGAAATACGCCCGGGACAAGTTAACGCGACAACCACGTTCTCCGTCCACACCAAAGTGATGCGCCTTTCGCGCAAAGCGCGAAACAGCAACTGGGATACGTATCCCTATCAGCCACGATCTCCGCCCACGCCGACCTCAAGGCCGTAAACGCAGGGAATCCGGGGGCGTGACGGGGACTTCTCTCCGGAACATTCCGCAGGACGCAAAGAGGC
>CAKXKM010000123.1 GCA_934876235.1 Collinsella sp. AF02-46-1
TTCTTATCGACCTGTTCATAGGTTCCAGCAACGGCGACTTCACGCTCGCCCGCCGCTGTCGAAATTGTCTTGCGCTGATACTGACCAGAGGGAACGATCCAAGTCAGGACCGCAAAGACAACGATCAGCAAGAACATGATCGTATAGACATGCGGTAATTTGAACTTAAAACGTCTGTTTGTCTTCTTCGCCTTCGTATCTGACATAGATACCTCCAAAGAACTCGAGACTGCATCGCATCTCGCTTCAACGCTTGCACAAGGCAAACGTTCTATGACGTTCTATAGATTACCAGCAGCTTTTCTCGTCATCAAGATAATTTCAAACTGATTGCCGCAACGCGGTTGAACGGTTGCGTTTGCGCCGTGAACGGTATGGAAACGCCCGGTGAGATGATCCACCGGGCGTCTCCATTCGCAATGTCCTAGATGTCAAAAACGTAGCGAGACCCAACGATCCGCTGACGACCGATGATAAACGGCCGCCGCTGCTCATCAAAGAAGAAGGCTTCCATATAAAACAAGGGTTCGCCAACGGGAACCGCCAGCAACCGAGCGACCTCGGGCGATGCGCACGCGATCTCGAGCGTGCACGGGTCGGTAAACGCAGGCGTCCGCCCCGTCCGGTTGCGCACGAACTCAAAAATGGATTGGTTAGATAGAGGCGCCGTTGATAGATAGGCGTTGTCCTCGTAAACGTATATGTTGTTCTCAAGCATGACAGGGACGCCATCGGCAGTACGCACGCGCTCAACGCAAATCAAGTCAGTTCCAACGGGAACACCAAAGAACTGTGCTTCGGTGGAATCCGCCGGCAGTATCTTTCTCGAAATGACACACGCCCCCGGTTCCATTCCGTTAGCGCGGCATGCGTCCGAAAAACTCTGGACGTCATCCTTCTGGCGAATCTTGCGCTTGAGCTTGGGGGCATTGACAAACGTGCCTTTCCCCTGTCGCTTCGTTAGATAGCCCTGTTGGACGAGCTCCTCAATAGCGCGTCGCACGGTAACGCGGCCAACTTTATAGCTCTCAGCCAATTCGAATTCGTTGGGTATCCGCGCACCTGCCTTGTAGGCACCGGAGTTGATTTCGTTTTTAATGATATCAATGACCTGTTGGTACAGCGGTATCGCTGCTTTACCGTCAGTTAGCCCTTCAGTCGGTGGCATATACCCTCTCCCAGCGCAATTACGTCTAAAACGGGCTTAAGGGCATTCAACAAGTCCTTAAGCCCGCATTAGCTTAAAGTATGCTAGGTGTCGCACCAAAATGTCGGGTATTTACTCATCGGACCCGAAAAACGCGCAACTAACGCGCTCTTACGCGAGTTCCAGTAGCTCCGGCAGCTGGTCGATAATCTTGTCCGCGGCATCCTGGCTAAAGCCAAAGCGCTCCTCGCGCTTGGCAATGACCGTCAGGCCGGCTCGCTTACCCGCGGTAATGCCCGGAACGGAATCCTCAACGCAGCAGCAGCGATTCGCGGGCAGCCCCAGCAGGTCCAGCGCATGCAGGTAGATGTCGGGCTCGGGCTTGCTCTCCTTAAACTGCTCGCCGCTCACCACATACTCAAAGGCATCCGACAGCCCGCACGCATTGAGCACTTCCTCGATGCTATCCATGGGAGACGAGCTGGCAAGCGCCACGCGAACGCCCCGGCGCGGCAGCTCTCGAATCGTATCCACGGCGCCTGGGTTAATCAAAGTCTGATAGTCGCGCGGACGCTCATGCGCCCACTCGTCCCAACGGGCCAACGCTTCCTCGCCAGTGAAGTGCCCCTTACCGGCGCGCTCAAACCAATCGACCAGCATATGCAGGAAGAACTGATGCGAGGTACCGACCTGCCCATTCAACTCCTCTTGAGTCAGATTAAGCCCAAGCTCCTTAGCAAACGCGGCAGTCTCGCCCAAGTAGTAATACTCGGTATCGACAATGACGCCGTCCATGTCAAAGATAACGGCGTCGAACGGAAATGCGGACACGGCACCCTCCCTAACAAAAGGACGCCCGCAAGCAGGCGCCCGAGCCATGCATTAATCGGCGATTCTAACCCAGCAGCTTATCCAGCGCCACCGCAATGCCATCTTCGTTGTTATCGGCGGTCACCATCTGGGCTACAGCCTTAACCTCATCGACGGCGTTACCCATGGCAACACCGGTGCCGGCCCACTCAATCATGGACTTGTCGTTCTGGCCGTCGCCAAACGATACGACCTCACTGGCATCGATGCCGAGCTTGGGCAGGGCACCCTCGAGTGCGCGGGCCTTGTCGATACCGGGCGCCGTGTACTCAAAGTACCAGTCGGCCGTAAACATGCCCGAAAGCGTCTGCTTAAAGGGCGCATACATCTCCTCGTAATGCGCCTGCAGGTAGGCCGGATCGCCCGCCGTCAGCAGCTTGTCCACGGGATAAGCATCAGCGACCTCATGCAGGCTCTCCACCTCGCGAATCTTAAGATCGCACGCGTCGCGCTCATACTTGACGATATTCTTCTGTGAGCCGTCAGGCAGCGTGATCATGCAATGGTACGAGTCCTCGACGTGCAAATCGCGACCGAGCGAAATCATAGGGATCACGTCAAAATTACGCAGGTGATCAATCAGGCGATGCAATTCGTCGGCAGGCATAGCCTGATCGAACAGCACCTCGTCGGTCTGGGCATCAACGACGTGTGCGCCGTTAAAGGCCACCAGCAGACCGTCATGGTTTTGAAGGTCGAGCTCTTGCGCCAAGGCGCGCAGCCCCCATGCGGGACGGCCCGAAGCCAAGATGAGCTTAATGCCCGACTCCTGCGCCGCGAGCAGCTTCTCGCGCGTACGCGGGCCGATGACCTTTTGGTCGTTGGTGAGCGTACCGTCGATATCCATTGCGATGGCTTTGATTGCCATATATGCCTCCCTGTCATTGAACAACCTTGTCTGAGCCATCATACAGAACACCCACGGCGGCGCTGTTTGCAACGGGAAAAATGTCATATTGTCCCAAACATGAACGGCGCGCCTTCGACGATTGCGATGCCCGTCGAGGCGCCTCCCGATACATTCCATCCTATCCAAATAGCAAGGGGCCCGTATCCCAACGG
>CAKXKM010000124.1 GCA_934876235.1 Collinsella sp. AF02-46-1
GCAGAGTGTGATCACCTCGGTCCGCGACGCGTTCTTTGCGGGTGCGTGGCTACCGTTTGATGTGCTGCCGCTGGCGGATATCGGTGCCGCGTGGGCGCCGGTTGCCGTGGTGGCATTTGTGATCGGTCTGCTCCATAGTCGTTTTGTTGCACATTCGAGGAGCTAAGGCATCAATGCTTGCACAGGCGGGGAGTCTCCCCTATAATTTCCTTCGCTTTGGGACACGCAAGGTTTAGACCTTAGCTGCTCAACACCTTCGGGACGTGGCGCAGTTTGGTAGCGCGCCTGCTTTGGGAGCAGGATGTCGCAGGTTCAAATCCTGTCGTCCCGACCATATCTTGCGGGCGTAGTTCAATGGTAGAACCCCAGCCTTCCAAGCTGATGACGCGGGTTCGATTCCCGTCGCCCGCTCCATATGAATTGTTTTAACGGCTTTGGTTTCCTTTGGGAACAGAGCCATTTTCATAAGTGTGCCGGGTGATGGAAATCGATCCCGCACCGCAACTTAGGTGGGCATGGGGTTAGCTGCGGGGGCGGTGGCGGAGCTTGTCGATAGTGGCGTCGGTGCTTCGGCTGCGGGCTTCGGCTGCGGTTTGGCGCTTGCGGCGGTAGTCGATCATGCCTTGGATGATGGGCTTGCCAAAGCTCACGACATCATCGTTGTAGATGGCGGTTCGGGCTGCGAGGAGGCAGTCGGTAAAGTCCATATGGGTCTTGCCAAAGAGTTTGACGGCAAGAGCGACAACGGTGGGCTCGTCGACCATGACGTCATCGAGCAGCCTTTTTATGGCCGCAGCAATCTCAACGCGGGGAACCTTATAGACGTCGCGCAGCGTGACCACGACGCGCGTGATGATTTCGGGGTAGACACGAGCGGTGCGCGTGGCGATGACCTTAGCGGCGCGTGGTGACAGAACTTCGTCGTCGTCCAGCAGGTAGCGTAGGATGACGGTCTCGTCGATGATGGTGCTACTCATGGATATCTACTTCCTCGGGACCCAAAATCGAATCGTCGCTTTCTGTGGCAAGATATTCAATCCAGGCATTGCGCTCCTCGGAGCGGCGATTGGGGTCCCCATATGCTTTGAGCGATCCATAGGCGGCGCTGCCGTCCTTTGAGCGCACGGCGACCGGCTGAAAGGGGAGTTTGCGCATCAAAATGCTCTGCGCGACAAAAAGACGGACGGCCTCGGCGAGCGATGTGCCCATGGCGTCGTAGAGACGCTCGGCATGCTGCTTGTCTTCCTCGCGAATGCGCACCTGCAGGATGGCTCTTTTTTGAGTCGATGACATCACTGGCCTCCCTTAATAAGCGTGCAATATGGATGGTCAAATACGGCACGTGCCGATACTTGGCAATCATATATCCAATACTTTATTGCACTCAAGTTTATGAGTGTAAACATTACTACAAGCGTAGTACATCTTTAAAAGAAGAGCGCGAAATCTCTCGCGGCGTACGCGTGTAATACACTCATCTCTATATCTAAGCAAGAATAATTCTAACCAGCACAAACCCCTGCAATACACACGTATTGCAGGGGTTACGCTCAAGTTTGTCCCCTGCAACTGCGTATATTCAACCTGTATACCGTTGGAGAAATTCTACCGAGTGCCTGTTTCGCCGCATGCATTCGATACGCCGATGCCAGGCCACGGGCGGCTTGGGACAACGTCGACAGGGTCTCTCCGGCATGGGATTCAGGAGGGAGTGAACAACATGGGCAATAAACGAGTCGTAGCCGATTCCTCGCGCTGCATTGGGTGTCAAACCTGCATGGCGGCGTGCATCGAGGCGCACGACATCCCCGGCAACATCGCCGCGCCGCGCCTGCGCGTGACGCGTACGTACGAGATCTCCGCACCGGTGGCTTGCCATCACTGCGAGGATGCCCCGTGCGCCAAGGCCTGCCCCACGGGCGCCTTGTTCTTTGATCCAAAGAACCATCGCATCGGCGTCAACGAGGACAACTGCATCGGCTGCAAGAGCTGCGTCATGGCCTGCCCCTTTGGCGCCGTGAGCGTGGCGACCACGCAGGTCCCCGTCTTGATGGGCGACGTGCGCGTGGGTTCGCAGACTAAGAGCTTCGTGCTCAAGTGCGACCTGTGCGTGGACCGTCCCGGCGGTCCGGCGTGTGCCGAGGCGTGCCCGACTAAGGGCCTCACCCTGGTAGACGAGGAGCGCCTGGCTGAGCTGACTGCCGAGCGTGCCCGCGCCACCATCGAAAACGAGGCGTAGGCGGGCGGCCATACAAGCCCAACGATTGTCAAATACGTACCGATTAATCGGTAGCAGAGAAAGGAAGGAGGGTGTCATGGAGAAGCATAAAGTGATCTGCCCGTACTGCGGCGCCGGTTGCCAGTTTAACCTCCTGGTCCAAAACGGCCAGGTCGTGGGTACCGAACCGCTCAACGGCATTACCAATCAGGGCGAGCTGTGCCTTAAGGGCATGAGCGGCTACGACTTCATCAACGACACCAAGATCTTGACTCCTCGCGTACTGCACCCGATGATCCGCCGCACCAAAGGCGCGGATCTTGAGCGCGTAAGCTGGGACGAGGCACTGGATTTCACCGCATCTAAGATGCAGGCCATAATTGACGAATATGGTCCTAACGCTGTCATGACCACCGGCTCTTCGCGAGGCGGCGGCAATGAGGCGAACTACGTCATGCAGAAGTTTACGCGTGCGTGCATCGGCACTCACAGCGTGGACAACTGCGCCCGTACTTGACACGGCCCTACTGTCCTCGGTCTGATGGACACGGTTGGTTCAGGTTGCATGTCATGCTCCATCCCCGGTATGGAGGATGCGGGCTGCATTTTCCTCTTCGGCTATAACCCTGCCGATTCGCACCCCATCGTCGCAAGGCGTATCGTGCGAGCCAAAGAAAAGGGTTGCAAGATCATCGTCGCCGACCCGCGCCATATCGAAACCGCGCGTATCGCCGATCTCTACCTTCCGATCAAGAACGGTTGCAATGTTGCGTTCCTCAACGCCTTTGCCAACTGTCTGGTCAACGATGGCCTCTAC
>CAKXKM010000125.1 GCA_934876235.1 Collinsella sp. AF02-46-1
CGACGGAACCCTGGGAGCGGTGGGCGGTGCCGAAGGCGTCGAGGACAAAGACGTCGCCGTAAGAAGCGAGCGTCTTGGCGATCTCGGGGTCGTTCTTCTTCTCGCGCTTGTCGAAGCGGACGTTCTCGAGAACGAGGACCTTGCCGGGCTCGAGAGCCTCGACAGCGGCAGCGGCCTTCTCGCCGTACGTGTCGGCGACGAAGGTCACATCAAGGCCGGAGAGCTCGGCGAGCTTGGCGGCGACGGGCTCGAGGGAGAACTCGGGCTGGAAGCCGGTGCCGTCCGGACGGCCGAGGTGGCTCATGAGGATGACGCGGGCGTTGTGGTCGACCAGGTACTTGATGGTCGGGAGGGCGGCGTTGATGCGGGTGGTGTCACCGACAACGCCGTCCTTGATCGGCACGTTGAAGTCGACGCGGACGAGGACGCGCTTGCCGTCGACGTCGATGTCGCGGACGGTCTTCTTGGTGAAAGCCATGTCCATTCCTTTCTTATTTGACGAGCGGTGGACGATGCGTCCATCCGCTTGAAAAAGGGCGCGACCCCGGGCATACGCCATGAGGCCGCGCCCTCCTATAGACGCTTGGTCTAGATGCGAGAATAACCGCGCAACTTAGGCGACGAACTTCTCGAAGTACTTGATGGTGCGGACCATCTGGGAGGTGTAGGAGTTCTCGTTGTCGTACCAAGAAACAACCTGAACCAGGGTCTGGCCGTTGCCGAGGTCGGCGCACATGGTCTGAGTGGCGTCGAAGATGGAGCCGTGGGTCTCGCCGATGATGTCGGTGGAGACGATGTCGTCCTCGTTGTAACCGAAGGTCTCGGAGATGGTGGCAGCGTAGGCCTTCATAGCGGCGTTGACCTCGTCGACGGTGACCTTCTTGTCAACGACAGCGTAGAGGTTGGTGATGGAGCCGGTCGGCGTCGGGACGCGCTGGGCGGCACCGATGAGCTTACCGTTGAGCTCGGGGAGAACCAGGCCGATAGCCTTGGCAGCACCGGTGGTGTTGGGGACGATGTTGACAGCGCAGGCGCGGCTACGACGCTTGTTGCCCTTGCGCTGCGGGCCGTCGAGCGGCATCTGGTCGCCAGTCCAGGCGTGAATGGTGGTCATGATGCCGGACACGATGGGAGCGAAGTCGTTCAGACCCTTGGCCATCGGGGCGAGGCAGTTGGTGGTGCAGGAAGCGGCGGAGATGATGTTGTCCTCAGCGGTCAGCGTCTCGTGGTTGACGTTGTACACGATGGTGGGCAGATCGCTGCCGGCCGGAGCGGAGATGACGACCTTCTTGGCGCCAGCGTTGATGTGGGCCTGAGCCTTAGCCTTGCTGGTGTAGAAGCCGGTGCACTCGAGAACGACGTCGACGTCGAGGTCGCCCCAAGGCAGGTTGTTGGCGTCGGCCTCCTTGTAGATCTTGATCTCCTTGCCGTCAACGGTGATGGAATCCTCGCCAGCAACGACCTCGTGATCGCGAGCGTAGTTGCCCTGCGTGGAGTCGTACTTCAGCAGGTAAGCGAGCATATCGGGAGAGGTGAGGTCGTTGATAGCGACGATCTCGGAGCCCTCATGACCGAACATCTGACGGAAAGCCAGACGACCGATGCGACCGAAGCCGTTAATAGCAACCTTTACTGCCATTGTGTCTCCTTTCGTAAGGCCCCCGCAAGCTACAGCGCCTGCCGTTGAGGCCCACAAACTAACCACTCGCCTAATATACCTTTTTTTGGACTTGAATTTCACGAGAATGCTCGAAATTGAAAATCAAATTTACGTTAAAACGTTTTAAAGAATAAAACAGCAGTTAAATCCGTATATACGCCGATACTTTAAACTAGCTGTTTGCTTCAATGAGCTTTTCAAGCCTCAAAACTCGATGGTAGAGGGCCGACTTTGACAAGGGAGGGTCAGCCATCTCCCCCAAATCACGCAGCGACAGATCGGGATAGCGCTCGCGCAGGTCGCAAAAGACCGCCAAGGCATCCGGAAGCGCATCGCGAAGGCCACGCTGCTCGAGCTCATCGATAAGCGCAAGCTGATGTTGGGCGGCACCGGCGCTTCTGGTCTGGTTGGCGAGTTCGGCGTTCACGCGACGGTTCACATCGTTCTTAACCAACTTGACCGCACGCGCCTCCTCAATCTCGGCAACACTGCGCTTGGCACCAATCAGCTTTAAAAGATGCTCGATTTCCTCGGCGCTCTTTATGTACACGGCATAAGACCCCCGCCGTGCATTAACACGCGCATGGACCCCAATCTGCTCCAACAGATCGCAAAGCCCCTTGGCATATTGCTCACCCTGTACCGCAATCTCCAAATGAAAATCGCCGCGTGGATCGGCCACGAAGCCGCCCGCGATGAGCGCGCCGCGGATATAGGCAAGTCTACAGCAGGGACGGGCAACGATATGCCGGGGCACACCGGCGACAAGTCCTCCAGGTCGGGTTGATCGGGCAGGGTAATGAGATAATTACGGACCTTATGCAAGACCGATTTACGAACGGTGAATTCCGTTTTGAGCTTAAGGATGCGATGCGTCAGCGTGATCATCGTGCGCGCGACGGCTCCCGTCTCAGTCGCAACTGTCAAACGATACCGCCCAGAGCCGGTAAGCGAGAGCGTACCACTCACGCGCGTGAGGGCGGCAAGTGTCGACAAGTCGCAGTATTCACATTTGGGTTCGCAGCGCGCAAGCTCGTCGCGCACCTCAGCGGTAAACGACATGCAGGCCTATGCCTTCGTGTTGGCGCGCGACAGATCGCGGTGGGAGATGCTCACGTGATACTGGGCGCCTTCCAGGTAACGGGCCGTGGCCTCGGCAATGGCGACGCTACGGTGCTGTCCGCCCGTGCAGCCGATGGCGATAGAAAGCTGCGGTTTACCCTCCGCGATATAACCGGGCATGACCGTATCGAGCAGCTGCGTCCAGGCCTTCCAGAACTCCTGCGTCTTGGGATGGTCCAGAACAAAGTCGGAGACTTTCTTATCGAGACCGGTCATGGTGCGCATCTC
>CAKXKM010000126.1 GCA_934876235.1 Collinsella sp. AF02-46-1
GCCGTGCAGGCCGTCGTGCTCGAACTCGTTCGTCACCCAGGCATGCGAGTTGCCCACGCGGCTGAGCGTATCGAGCTGCAGGCCCGAATCGACGTACATGTCGTCGAAATACACCGCGGCCTGGAGCGGCACCTCGTTGCAGGCCAGGCGCTGCGGGTCGTAGATCTTGTCCCAGCTTGTGTCTTCCATAAGCAGATCCATCGCCGGCTTGAAGGGCTTAAGTTCGGGCATCTGCTCAAACATCCACGGGAACATGGCCTCGCCGGTAAACATGAGCGGTCGCGTGAGCGTGTCGAACTCGGCACGATGGGCCTTCTCTTCTGCCGCGGCCCAGCGAATGGGCATGGTGTCGCCGTCGGCGTAGATGAACTCCTGAAGCGTCCAGTACAGCGGATTCGTGCGCGTGTTGGTGCGCTCGAAGGCGCGCATCAAAAAGCTGTCAGATACCGAGGCGCCGCAGGCCAGCGTGCCGTCGCCGTCAACAAAAGCATGATCGATAATCCAATGCATGCGCTCAAAGCTCGGCTTCATGCCAAAGTCGCTGCCCATGAGCTGTAGGCGCTCGACCGTCATCGGCGAGCCGTCGGGCAGCACGGGCTTCTGAGCCTCGAGTGCATCGGCCAGGGCTGCCACGCGCTCGACGTCAGCGGGGTAGCGGTCATAATACTGCTGCGTCTTGGCGACCATGCGCGGGACGGTGTGCGCGTAGACCTCGCTTGCGCTCGCCGGCACGTGGGGGATTCCGCCGCAGGTAAAGCTCGCCGCCGCGCCCTCGGGGAAGAGCGACAGATAGCTCAGCGTCAAAAAACCGCCGTAGCTCTGTCCGAGCGTGACCCAGGGCTTGCCGCCAAAGCCCACCAGGCGCAGGTACTCAAAATCGCGCACGATGGAGCTGGCGAGGTGACGCTTGAGGAAGTCCGCCTGCGAGCGGGCCGCATCGGAGCCTGCCGCCTCGGCGCGCTCGCCCAAGGCCGCGATCGTGCGTCCGTCAACACAGCTGCTGCGTCCGGTGCCGCGCTGGTCGGGAAGGACCACGCGGAAGTGCTTGACGGCCTCTTCGATCCAGCCATCGCTTGTGGGCGACAGCGGACGCGGGCTCTCGCCACCGGGGCCACCCTGCAAAAAGAGAAGGAGCGGCAGGTCGTCGTTGATGCGGTCGGGTGCGCAAACCACGCGGTAGAAGAGCTTGATGCTCTCGGGCGCGCCGGCGATGGGTGTCGGTATAGCGCCGCGGCGCATGGTGCTGCCGACGGCCAGGAGCATCGGCTCCAGGCCGCGCCAGTCAAGGGGGACGTCGATGCTGTGGTCCTCGACGTAAAGGCCGGGGACGTGGTACGAAGTGATGAGGGCCATGTGAGTCTTCCGTTCGTTGCGGTGTTTCGGGTTGACCAATTCTACCGCCGTGGGCGAGGCCATGCGCAAATCGGCTACCATGGTTGCAAACTTCTAGGAGAAAGGGCCGCCCATGTCGGTCGATATAGCCACGTATGTCCACGATCTTGCCGTTGTCGCCAAGGCGGCGTCGGCCTCGCTTGCCACGGCGAGCGATGAACAGCGCCAGGAGGCCGTGCGCGCCATGGCCGCAGCGCTGCGCAACGGTATCGACTCCATCGTTGCCGTCAACGAGCTCGATATGTCCGCCGCGCGCGATGCGGGTACCTCGGCCGGACTGCTCGATCGTCTGCTGCTGACGCCCGAGCGCGTCGAGGGCATGGCCGCCGGCCTGGAAAAGCTCGCCGAGCTGCCCGATCCCGTGGGCCGCGTGCTCGACCACCGCGTGCTTGCAAGTGGCGTGGACCTGACCCGTGTGAGTGTGCCGCTGGGCCTGGTCGCTATGGTCTACGAGGCGCGCCCCAACGTGACGGCCGACGCCGCAGGCATCTGCATCCGTACCGGCAACGCCTGCATTCTGCGCGGCGGCTCGCTGGCCTATCACTCGTGTGCCATGATTGCCGAACTGCTGGCCGATGCGCTCGAGGCCAAGGGCTTCCCGCGCGAGGCCGTGTCGATGATCGAGTCTACCGACCGCGAGGCCACCGGCGAGCTCATGAAGCTCCGCGGCGTCGTCGATGTGCTCATTCCGCGTGGCGGTGCGGGCCTGATCCAGCGCTGCGTGCGCGAGTCGCTCGTTCCGGTGATCGAGACGGGCACGGGTAACTGCCACATCTACGTGCATGAATCCGCCGACTTCGATAAAGCGCTCAATATTATCGTCAACGCTAAGACGCAGCGCGTGGGCGTGTGCAATGCCGCCGAGTCGCTGCTGGTCGACCGTGCCGTGGCCGATGCGTTTTTGCCCGCGGTCGTGGCCGTGCTGCATGACCACGGCGTGCTCATGCACGGCGACGAGGCCACGTGCGCCGCGTGCGCCGACGCCGGCTTTGTGGAGGGCGATGACTACGCCGCCGCGACTGAGGAGGACTGGGGTCGCGAGTATCTGGCGCTCGAGATGAGCGTGAAGGTCGTGGCGAACGAGGACGAAGCCATCGCGCACATCAACCGCTACGGCACCATGCACTCCGAGGCCATCGTTGCCGAGGACGAGGATGCCTGCGAGCGCTTCCTGGACGCGGTCGATGCCTCGGCCGTGTATGCCAACGCCAGCACGCGCTTCACCGACGGCGGCGAGTTTGGCCTGGGCGCCGAGATCGGCATCTCGACCCAAAAGCTCCACGCCCGCGGCCCCTTTGCCGCCGAGGCCCTCACTACCTACAAATACAAGCTCCGCGGCACCGGCCAGGTCCGTCCCTAAACCTGTTGCAAACGAAAAACCACCACAAAGGCGCCTGTCCCCTTTGCGGTGGTTATAGGTGGCGTGGGCGGTTAGGCCTGGAAGGTGTCGCGATCGGGAGCGAAGGATTGCATGGCCGCGATGGTACGGTCGAAGAGCTCGGGAAGCTCCCAGCCCAGCATCTCGGCGCCCTGCGAAATCACGTCACGCGAGCAGCCGGCGGCAAAGCGCTTGTCCTTGAACTT
>CAKXKM010000127.1 GCA_934876235.1 Collinsella sp. AF02-46-1
GCTCTCAACGCGGAAGCCACGCTCGCGGAGCTTATCGCCACCGCCCTGGAAGCCCTTCTCCACCGCAATGCCAATGCCGGATACCTCGGCACCCGCAGCCTCGCAGATCTTGATAAGACCCTCGAGCGCGCAGCCGTTGGCCAAGAAGTCGTCGATGATCAGGACCTTGTCGCCCTCGGACAGGAAGCGCTTGCCCACGATGACCGGATACTCCTTCTGCTTGGTAAAGGAGTAGATGGTCGTAGCATACTGCTCGCCGTCGAGGTTGATGGACTGTGCCTTCTTGGCAAAGACAACCGGCACGCCACCAAAATGCTGGGCTGCGATGCAAGCCATACCAATGCCCGAAGCCTCGATCGTCAGAATCTTGTTGATCTCGACATCCTTGAACAGACGGGCCCACTCAGCGCCCATGTGGTCGAACAGCTCAACGTCGCACTGGTGGTTGAGGAAGGCATCAACCTTAAGGACGTTACCGGCCTTTACGATGCCGTCATGGCGAATACGATCCTCAAGCTCCTGCATGGCGCAACCCCTTCTCGCGGCAACGATGCCGCGCGATTAATAAACGTTGTTCGATAGTCTACCACGGACCGACCCCCGCCCGCCCCACAAGCCGCATCGCACCACAAACCGGTCTTTTTGGGACGGCGCGAATCGTGGCAGACAGTCTCTCAACACACTAATGGCGGGCGCGCATCCTCACCAAACGCACCATGGCGAGCGCAAAACCCACAGCGGCCACAGCCATGAGCACATAGAACACCGAGCGAAAGCCGAACAGGAACACATCCGGACGGCCTGCAACGAAACTGGTCACGGACTCGCCCATCGCCACGCTCATCTGCCCATACAGGATATGCGATGCCGCTGTAATGCCCACTGCCATACCCGCATAGCGCGCCAGGCTACCCAGGCTGCCCGCAAAGCCGAGCGCTTCGCGCGGAGCCGAGCCCATATACAGCGAGTTATTGGGGCTCTGGAAAATCGACGTACCGCACGACATAAACGCGACGCAACACACGATCACAGGGATGGAAGAGTGCTCGTCGAGCGTGCTTACCGCAAAAAGACCGCATACGTACACGCCTAGGCCGACCGCCGTGGGGCCCTCGCAGCCAACACGGTCCGAAACCGTACCCGAAAGCGGGCCGATAAAGGCATTCACCATCGGCAGCGCCAAAAAGAGCAATCCGGAAATGTCGGAACCAAAGCCGTGGGCGTCCTGAAAATAGAACGGCAGGATAAACTCTGATGCGCCAATACCAACGAACACGATGAGCATGCAGGCGAGGTTGATGGTGAAGGCCGAATTTGCAAAGCAGCGACGAGCGGCCTCGATCAGGGACATGGGGCGCTCGTCAGCCTCCGGCTTAACATGCGGCAGCGTATAGAGCCCCACGATAAATGAGATGACGCCAATGGGCAGGTTGATGAGGAAGATACTCTCCCAGGGAAAGCTTGCCACCAGCATGCCGCCCAGCACGGGGCCACACATCATGCCGAGGGCCACAAAGGTCGCGAGAATACCCATGGCACGGCCTCGTTCGCGCGCCGGAAACGACTCGGTGATGATACCCATGTTGTTAGCCATGGCCGCCGCGCAACCGACGCCCTGAACAATGCGTGCCAGGATAAGAACCTCGAGCGAGGCCGAAAGGCCGCACAGCATCGAACCGGCCGAAAAGACGATGACGCCCAGCTGAAACACATTCACCTTGCCGCGCACGTCGCCCAGACGGCCAAACGGCAGCATAGCCACGCATGTCGCAAGCAGGTACACCGAGCTCACCAGCTGGATGCGGTCGAGGCCCACGCCCAGCTCCTTTTGCATCACGGGCAACGCCACGGTCACGACGGTCGAATCCAGACACGACATAAACGTCATGATGAGCACGGTAAACAGAATCACCCATTTGTTCTTGCCATGGGTGTCGCCCTCAAGGGCAATGTGCTCGCGGCGCAGCTGCTCTGCGGTTTTCTCCATATCCATCCTTTCGAGTGGCGCAACGCAAAAACGGGGCCCCAATCGCCTACAAACAGTCGCGATTGGGGTCCCGCCTACGGAATCGGAACGAAAGATCGCCGAAGCTTTCTGCCAGCATCGGCGCCTTATGCGAACGCTAGCCTAGCACTGCTCGAGTGCCTGCTCAAGGTCGGCAATCAGATCGGCCGTATCCTCGAGGCCGCACGACAGGCGCACCATATCGGCGGAGATGCCGCAGGCGATGAGCTCCTCATCGTTCATCTGGCGGTGTGTGGCATTAGCGGGATGCAGGCAGCAGGTGCGGGCGTCAGCCACATGCGTGGCGATCTGGGCAAGTTTAAGGCTCTTCATAAAGGTCTCGGCCGCCGCGCGACCACCGTTAAAGCCAAAGCTCACAACGCCGCAGGTACCGTTGGGCATGTACTTCTGAGCCATGTCATAGTACTTGTCGCCCTCCAGGCCCGGATAGCTCACGAAGCGCACCTTGGGATGGCTCTGCAGGAACTTGGCAACGGCCAGGCCGTTCTCGCAATGACGCGGCATGCGCACATGCAGGCTCTCGAGCGAGCTATTCAGGAAAAACGCCGCCTGCGGGTTCTGCATGGGGCCAAGGTCGCGCATAAGCTGCGCGGTGGCCTTGGTAATGAAGGCACCCTCGCGACCAAACTTCTCGGCATACGTCACGCCATGGTAGCTCTCGTCAGGCGTGGTGAGGCCCGGGAACTTGTCCGCATGAGCCATCCAGTCAAACTGGCCGTGGTCGACGATCACGCCGCCCAGGTAGGCAGCATGCCCATCCATGTACTTGGTGGTGGAGTGCGTAACGATGTCGGCGCCCCACTCAAAGGGACGGCACATCACGGGGGTCGGGAAGGTGTTGTCGACCATCAGCGGCACACCGTGGTCATGCGCAGCCTTGGCAAAGCGCTCAATATCGAGGACGGCAAGGGCGGGGTT
>CAKXKM010000128.1 GCA_934876235.1 Collinsella sp. AF02-46-1
AAAGTTGGCCGTCTTTTTTGTTACCCTCGCATGGGGTCGAACCCGTCGGGGCGCGGAGCTGAGGAAATGCGTGAGCATTTACCAGCGCAGCGCGCAAGGCGCCTTGGCGCCGCAGCGGCCGCCTGCGCAGCAGGCTGACCCCCTGACGGCCCACCAAAGATTGTTAAGACGGTCAACTTCGGTTGGCCGTCTTTTTTATTAACCTCGCATGGGGCCGAACCCGAAAGGGCACAGCCGCTTTCACAGATCGGGTCTACCCTGGGGATCAGTAAAACCGGCGCGTCTGCACGGCGAAGTACGCCTGTGCGAGCGCGATTTCTTGCTTGTTTGGGTCTCCGTTTTGGGCGATTAAATAGCATGCATAGCGCGTAAGCTTGTAGTCTTTAACCGCGCGAGCGGCGACACCGGCAGTTACCATTTTCGTGGTGTCACGAAAATGGGAATCAACTGGAGTTTTGTTTGTTTCGCACGAGACTTTTGCCCTCTTAACAACTTCGGCGAAGTTCTCCCATCGAGTGTACCCCATGGGTTCCATTAAATCGCGTGCGAGCCAATACTCAACGCCATCTTCCACATTGGCGTAGCTATCAAGTTTGACACGCCACTTTTCGATATCTCTACTGTCCATATCTCCTCCTCGCTGGTCTATTGTCTGTGCGGGCTTTGCCCGCTCTGTATTCGGAATAAGGATACGCTGCCGTGCGGACACGTATGGGCCCCGTGCCACTTCGAGTTCACGGGGCCCATAGATATCGATTAGTTGTGTTCTGCTTTAGATAGGTGTCCAGTTTAGTCTGCTCGATAATGGGAACCGAGACTTTCGGTTCGGTTGCGCATGGCTTTGACCATTTCCTGTGCTAGCTGAATCTGCGATTGCAGGCGGGCGAGGGCTGCGATCTCGCTGTCCTGAGCTTTCTGTGCGCTCAAGGTCGTTGCCTCCGTCTTCAAGCCCTCAAGCTCGTGTAGTGCCTCGGATAGGCCCGTCTCGGTGCGGTTGATCATGCAATAGGTACTCATCGTATGCTTAAGGCTGCGTGTCAGGCGTTCGGCCTCTGTTGTGGCAATGCCGTACTGGGGGAGGGCGATATCCGCCTTCAGGGATGCCTCAGGTGCATTCTGTGCTGCCTGGGCTGCCGATGCGCCCGCGATGCGTCCAAACACGATGCCGTTGGCGCTTGACAGGCCGCCAATGCGATCAGCGCCGTGCATGCCGCCTGTCGCCTCGCCGCAGGCATAGAGGCCTTCGACGCCCGTGAAGGCTGCCTTGTCGATCTTGATACCGCCGTTGGCGGCGTGGGCATACATCGCCACGCGCATCTCGTCGGTCGGCGCGATGCCGTGCTCATCTTGTAGCCAGGTGGCAAAGGTCTGCACAAACTCAGGGACGTCCTCGCGGGGGAAGTCGTAGTGGAGCGCCAAGCCTTCGTCACCTGCTTGATCGATGGCAAGATCGATGGCGCGGGAGGCCAAGCGCGACGTGAAGGGGCCATATCCGGAGCGCTGTTCAAACAGATCGTCCAGCATGTCGTCGGCGATATCGACCGGCTGGTCTACATGTGCGTAACGCCAGGTTTTCTCGTTAAAGACAAGGTTTCGCTTGGGCTCGATGAAGCCGGGCATCATCTGCATGAACTCTATATTAGTAAGGGACGCACCGTGCGCCAGAGCGATGGCCTGTGATGAGCTAAGCACGTCGGCGGAAGTGAGGCTGCGCTCGAATAGGCCGCCGGTGCCGCCCGCAGCAATGATAGTGGCCATAGCTGCCATGGGCACGAGATGCTCGCTTGCGCGGTCGTAGAGCACGGCGCCGGTAATCTTCCCGGTTGTATCCTCAACAAGGTCTATAAGCTCGTGGCGGGGGAGCAGGCGAATGCCGAGAGACTCGATCTGGGCCATACACGCGTCCTCAAGGGGCTTGCGGGTGAGGCCGCGCCACATGCGCGTCTTGTGGTCAAAGCAGGGGATAAACTGCTTTTGCTGAGCGCTCTCAGCACTTTGCGGACGCTGAAGCTCAACGCCCAGGTCTTGCTCGAGCCATTCAATTGCCTGGGGAATGCCGTGGACAAACGTCTGGACAAGCGTAGGGTCGGCAACGCCGCCGCCGACGGTCTGGATGGTATCGATGAGGTCCTGCTCGTCGGCCGCGTCGGTGGGACCGATAAGCCCCAGGCCCCAGGTTCCGGGGAAGAAGCTCGATCCACTCATAGTCTTGCCGGCGCATGCCACAGTGACGGTTGCATCCGTGCGTGCCGCTTCGATGGCGGCGCAAAGGCCCGCAATGCCAGATCCAATTACCAGTACATCAGTCGATTCCATCGGATTCCTTTCTCGTCTGGCGCATTGTCGCACGGGTGATCGGCAATGGGGCCGCAAAGACTCGGCAAATCGGTAAAGGGCACATATGGAAGGTGGGCGTCATGGACGTTCTGACGCTCCGTCTCATCACATCTCGTATTTCGCCCCAACTGATATATTGGCATTAGCTACCCTGCGACAGCGCAAACAAAAAGAGCCGCTACCTCGAAAGGTAGCGGCTCCAAAGCTCAACTATTTGAGCATCGCGCGGGCGCGATTAGGCCTTGAGGGCCTCCTCGACGGCGACAGCGCAGGCGACGGTGGCACCGACCATGGGGTTGTTGCCCATGCCGATGAGACCCATCATGTCGACGTGCGCAGGCACGGAGGAAGAACCGGCGAACTGGGCGTCGGAGTGCATACGGCCCATGGTGTCGGTCATGCCGTAAGAGGCAGGGCCGGCGCCCATGTTGTCC
>CAKXKM010000129.1 GCA_934876235.1 Collinsella sp. AF02-46-1
CTCCATCATGTACGCCTTTACCGAGAACTTTATTTGCCCGCTGAGCCACGACGAGGTCGTACACGGCAAGTGCTCGCTGATCGGCCGCATGCCGGGCGACTGGTGGCGCCAGTTTGCCGGTCTGCGCACGCTGGCCTTCTACCAGATGACGCACCCCGGTGCCAAGCTCAACTTTATGGGCAACGAGATCGGCCAGTTTATTGAGTGGCGCTATTACGAGTCCATCCAGTGGTTCCTGACCGAGGAGTACGAGACCCACCGTCATCATCAGGCGTTCATCAAGGCGCTCAACCACCTGTACACCGCCGAGCCCGCCCTGTACGAGCGCGGCTACACCGACGACGGCTTTACCTGGATCGATGCGGACAATTCCAAGCAGTCCATCGTGAGCTTTGTGCGTCAGGGCGAGGACGTCGACGACGATCTGGTGATCCTGATCAACTTTGACCCGGCGAGCTACGAGAGCTTCCGTGTGGGCGTGCCGCGCGAGGGCGACTGGGAGGTCATCTTTGACTCAGACCTTCCCGAGTTTGGCGGCAGCGGCTATGCCGGCGAGGAGCCCTACACCTGCTCGAGCGAGCCCTATCCCTGGAACGGGCAGATGGACTCCATCGAGATTAAGGTTCCCGGCCTGGCAGGCGTGGTGCTTAAGCGCCGTGGTCCCAGCAGCTATAAACCGCCCGTGGTCGAGGAGCCCAAGGCTGCGCCCAAAAAGCGTATGTCTTCGGTGAAGCCCAAGCCTGCGGCTGCTAAGAAGGCTCCGGCTAAGGCCAAGGCTACGACGGCTAAGGCCAAGGCCAAGGCTGCCGCAAAGCCCGCTGCTAAGGCCGCAGCCAAGAAACCGGCTGCCAAAAAGGCCGCTACCAAGGCCAAGTCTGCTTCTGTTAAGCCGTCTGCCAAGGATGCGTAACAAAACCGTTACAGCTGTAATTACCCGTTCCGACGAGGCGTAGGATACAAGTCATAACCGTTCCGGGAGAAACATCCCCGGGGGAAAGGAACGTATGAATAAGATCTTCGACAACAAGCAGGAGTTTACCGAACTCTATCGCGATGCCGTCATGAGCATCAGCGGCAAGAGCGTCGAGGCCGCCAGTGACCTCGACCGCTTTAACGCCCTAGCCAAGCTCGTGGCCGAGAAGGCGCGCACCGTTGCCACCAAGAGTGACGCCCGCGTCACCGCCGAGGGCAAAAAGCGCGTGTACTACTTCTCGATCGAGTTTTTGATCGGTCGCCTGCTCGACAACTACCTGCTCAACTTTGGCGTGCGCGACATGGTCGCCGAGGCGCTCGACGACATGGGCTTTGACCTGTCCGTCATCGAGAACCAGGAGCCCGATCCGGCTCTGGGCAACGGTGGCCTGGGCCGTCTGGCAGCGTGCTTCCTGGATTCCATGGCAGCCGAGGGCATTGCCGGCTATGGCAACGGCATGCGCTACCGTTACGGCCTGTTTAAGCAGGAGATCGTCAACGGCAGCCAGGTCGAGACCACCGACGAGTGGCTCACCCACGGCTATCCCTGGGAGGTCCGTCGTCAGGATAAGGCCGTGACCATTAAGTTTGGTGGCCGCGTCGAGGGCTTTGAGGAGAACGGCCGCACGTTCTACCGCACGGTGGACACGCAGGACATCCTGGCCGTTCCGTATGACATCCCCGTGGTGGGCTATGCCGGCGAGACCGTCAACAAGCTGCGCGTCTGGGCCGCTGAGCCGGTCGAGGAGCACTTTGATCTGGAGGCCTTCAACCGCGGCGACTATGCCCTGGCCGATGCCGAGCGCGCCGAGGCCGAGGCCATCAGCGCCATCCTCTACCCCAACGACGCCGGCGAGCACGGCCGTCTGCTGCGCCTGAAGCAGGAGTACCTGTTTGTCTCGGCCGGCATCTACAGCCTGCTCGACACCTTTGAGAAGGAGCACGGCGAAAACTGGGAGCTGCTGCCGCAGTTTGTGGCCATCCACACCAACGATACCCACCCCGCCATGTGCGGCCCCGAGCTCATGCGTATCCTCATCGACGAGAAGAAGCTCGAGTGGGATGACGCCTGGAACATCGTGACGCAGGTCGTGAGCTACACCAACCACACCATCCTGCCCGAGGCCTTGGAGAAGTGGCCTATCGGCACGTTCTCCAAGCTCCTCCCCCGCGTGTACCAGATCATCGACGAGATCAGCCGTCGTTGGCACGAGTCGTTCGACACCACGAAGGAGGGCTGGCAGGAGCGTCTGCGCCAGACCGCCATCCTGTGGGACGGCGAGATTCGCATGGCCAACCTGTCTGTGATCTGCAGCCACAGCGTCAACGGCGTGGCCAAGATCCATTCCGACATCATCAAGAACATCGTGCTCAAGGACTTCTATGCCCTGACGCCCGAGAAGTTCAACAACAAGACCAACGGCATCTCGCACCGTCGCTTCTTTGCCGAGGCCAACCCCACCTATGCCAAGCTCGTGACCGAGGCCATTGGCGATGGCTGGCTCAAGGACGCCTTTGAGCTGGAGAAGCTCAAAGAGTTCCAGAACGACACCGAGTTCCTGAAGGCCGTTGGTGCCTCCAAGCGCGCCAACAAGGAGCGTCTGGCCGCCTACGTCAAGGCCGAGACCGGTCTGGACATCGACCCCAACACCGTCTTCGATGTCCAGGTAAAGCGCTTCCACGCCTATAAGCGCCAGCTCATGAAC
>CAKXKM010000130.1 GCA_934876235.1 Collinsella sp. AF02-46-1
GGAGCGGACAACGGGGCTCGAACCCGCGACCCCAACCTTGGCAAGGTTGTGCTCTACCAACTGAGCCATGTCCGCTTACGAGGATTAATCTTACGTGATACCCGCATCCTATGCAAGAACTTTTTTTGAAAAGTTTTGCGACGCCCTCTCGAACCTCGCGAAGACATCAGCCACCACGGAAAGCGCGGGCAAACGCAAACTCGCCGCAAGAGGCCCCCTACAACTCAGCGAGCATGATCCAGGCAGAGCTGTCCTGCGCAAGTCTGCCGTCTGCAAGCGGTGATGAGGTGAGCAGGACCTTGCCCGCCGGCAGCTCCACGGGTGCTGCACCGAAGTTCGTCACACACGCCCAGCCGTTGTCGCGGCGATAGGCGATGACGCCGCCCTCAGCGCCCTCGGCACCATCCGCAAGGCCGGTGCGCCCGTCAAGATCGAGCCACGCAAGATCGTTAACGCACCCGCGCAGCTTGCGCCGCAGCCAGAGGGCGTCACGATAGAGCGCAAGCATCGATGTCGGGTCCGCCTCTTCCCTATCGGCAGCGTAATCGGAAAACCACGCAGGCTGCGGCAGATGGGGCGCCGCATCGGCGTCCATCGGCGAAAATCCAAACGATCCGCCCTGCGCGGGATCGTCCGTCGCCACCCACGGCAGGGGCACACGACAGCCGTCGCGCCCCTTCTCGCGCTTCGATCCGTGCGTATTGGTCGCAGTGGGATCTTCGAGTGCAGCCCACGGGATGTCAGCCACCTCAAAAAGGCCGAGCTCCTCACCCTGATACACGTATGCCGAGCCCGGAAGCGCCAGCTCAAGCAAAAGGGCCGCCCGCGCGCGGCGCTCGCCGAGTTCACGGTCCTCGTCATAAGACGACCCGTCGCGTAAGAGCCAGTCGAGCGCAATCTGGTGGTAGCGCGTCGCCTTGATCTGCGGCAGGGCGAAGCGCGTCGCCACACGAGGCACGTCGTGGTTGGAGAGTACCCAGGTCGAGGCGGAATCGGATTCGATGGCCGCCTTCAAGCCCTCCTCGATTGCAGCGTGCATGTCATCATAGGTCCAAGTGGCCTTGGCGAACTCAAAGTTAAATGTCTGGCCAAGCTCGCTGGGGCGCGCGTAGAGATACTGGCGCTCGGGCAGCACCCACGCCTCGGCAACAGCGCTGCGCGGCGGATTATAGCGGTCGAACACGCGGCGCCACTCGCGATAGATCTCGTGAACCTCGTTGCGATCCCACAGCGGATGGGTGCCGTCGTCAACCATGTCATCGCCCTCGGCGAGATGCCACTGGTCGAGATCATCGCGGTCGAGATCCTTGGCGAGACCGTGTGCCACATCAATGCGAAAGCCGTCGACGCCTCGATCGCTCCAAAACGCTAGGACGTCGCAAAAGAACGCGCGAACCTCGGGGCATGACCAGTCAAAGTCCGGCTGCTCGGGCGTAAACATGTGCAGATACCACTGACCGTCCGCAACACGCGTCCAGGCGGGGCCGCCAAAGTTGGCATTCCAATTGGTGGGAGGCAGCTCGCCATGCTCGCCGCGACCATCACGGAAGATATAGCGGGCGCGCTCGGGCGATCCGGGGCCGGCGGCAAGAGCGGCTTTGAACCAGGGGTGCTGGTTGGACGAATGGTTGGGCACGATGTCGACGATGACCTTGATGCCGCGCGCGTGAGCCGCGGCGATCATGTCATCGAAGTCGTCAAGCGAGCCGAGACGTTGGTCGACATCGCAGTAGTCCGCCACATCATAGCCGCCATCGACAAGAGGCGATGGGTAAAACGGACTCAGCCAGATGGCCTCGATACCCAGCCGCTCAAGATAGTCCATCTGCTGGGTAATGCCCGCGATATCGCCCAGACCCGAACCAGTCGAATCCTTAAACGAGCGCGGGTAGATCTGATAAATCGCGGCATCGGACATCCATGAGCGCGAAGAGGACTTTTCTGTAGCCATGGGATGAATCTCCCTTGCAACGAGGTTTTGCGAGATGCCCACGATGATACGCCCAAAGCTGACATTCACGGCAATCAACGCCGCAGCCACGCCCCAAACGCTCGCCCCCTCTCGGGCTCGAGCCTCCTGGGACGAATCGATCGATTAGTGAAAAGAACGGAAGACTTACTCCCCCGGCCACGACAGCGAGCGGGCTCCGGGTGCCCCAGGTTGCCGCGAAAGAGGAGGGAAGCGTACTTTATGTACGCGACCGACGATTGAGGGGCAAGATGGGGTGCCCGGGGCCCGCGCAGCGTCAACAAAAAACGCGGTTCGTTAGAACCGCGTAAGATAGTTGGAGCGGACAACGGGGCTCGAACCCGCGACCCCAACCTTGGCAAGGTTGTGCTCTACCAACTGAGCCATG
>CAKXKM010000131.1 GCA_934876235.1 Collinsella sp. AF02-46-1
CTCATTCGTCGGTCGCCGCCATAAGGCGTGCTCCCTCCTCTTTCGGGCCAAATCGACTCAGCTGACGCCGTCTCGCTGTTTTTGCCTGGTCATCGGCGGCCCCATTTTTGTCGCAAACTTGTCTTTCAAGGCACCTTGCTCGTGCTGACGGGTTCTCGCTGTTGGTGACGGATTCATCGGCGTTGCCATTCTTTTCGCCGGGGTTATCGGTGCGGGCTTTGCCGTATTATTGAGACTGTTTGTTGCTTTGCTTGTTGTTGAGGGGCTTTGTTGGACAGCTATTTTACTCTGCAATCGAATATTGAGGCTTCGGGTGAGTTTGTGGACCGCAAGAGTCGGTTTATTGCCCAGCTGGTCCATATTGAGTCTGAGGATGAGGCGAATGCCTTTATCGAGATGGTCCGCAAGCGTCATTACGACGCTCGACACAATGTCCCCGCGTGGATTTTGGTCGATGGACGCGAGCGCCAGAGCGATGATGGTGAGCCGAGCCGCACGAGCGGTATGCCGACGCTCGAGGTGCTGCGCGGTGCGGGGCTCAAAAATGTTTGCTGCGTAGTGACGCGCTATTTTGGCGGCACGCTGTTGGGGCCTGGTGGCTTGGTACGCGCCTACACCGCGGCGACGCAGGCGGCGGTGGCCGCTGCTCAGGAGGCCGGGCATATTGTCGAGATGACGAGCGTCGTGCCTGTTGACGCGCATGTGGCCTATCCGCAGTATGAGCAGGTGCAACGTTTGGCACAGGATTTGGGTGCCAAGGTTTCGGATACCGATTACGCGGATGCCGTGACACTTCATTTGGTGTTTAAGGCGGGGGAGCAGGAGCCGTTTTGCGCTAAGATGCGCGAGCTTATGGCGGGGCGCGAGGAGATCGAGGTCGGCGCTCCCGAATTTGCCGAGTTCTAACGGCGACGGCCGGCGTGCTTTTGGATGAATCCCAAGCGCGCCGGCCGTCGTTTTCTGTTGTTGCCGGTTACTCGGCGAGCTGCTTTAGCACATCGCAGGCAATCTCGACAGCATCGTCGATGCAGCCGGGGCAGCTGCGGAGCGGACCCTTGTCCGATCCGATGCTCTTGAGCGTGCCACAGACGGTCGTCGTGTTCTTCTCGCCAAAACGCTTGGCGATTTCGCGCGACAGCTTGTAGGTCTGGCCCTTGGTCTTGGGGTTTTCCATGCCGTCACTCATTACAAAGCCCATGATGGCCACGGCGCCCGAGATGGCGCCGCAGGTTTCGGTCATGCCGCCCATGCCGGCGCCAAAGCCCTCGGTGAGGGTAAAGGCGGTCTGGGGGTCGAGCCCGACGGCAGGCGCGAGCGTGCAGGCAACGGCCTGTGCGCAGTTAAAGCCACGGGCGTGGTATTCGGCAGCCTGAGCCTGGCAGGCGGTGATGTCGAGCTGGGCTGTATCGATTTGCTTCATCGTTGTCTCCTTTGTCACGGTGTACCCGCTTATGGTACCCGTGACGGTGCATGTAATCATCGAGAGCCTCATGTATGGCTCATTTTTATCTATCGAATAAATGTCAGTATCTGCGGCAAATACCTCAGATTAATTTGTTTCATAACCCACCTTGAGGATGGGTTGAGAGGGGTGTGCGGTAGCGGTATCGTGAACCGAATAAAACAAAACCCAAGTAAGGGAGTTGGATATGTGCGAGCAGACCATCGGTACGACGTGTGTTCAGGGCGGTTATCGCCCGGGTGATGCAGAACCGCGTCAGGTGCCTATCTACCAGTCAACCACGTGGAAGTACGACACGTCCGAGCACATGGGCAAGCTGTTTGACCTGGAGGAGTCTGGTTACTTCTATAGCCGTCTGCAGAATCCCACGTGCGATTTGGTTGCCGCTAAGATCTGCGAGATGGAGGGCGGTACCGCTGCGATGCTCACGAGCTCGGGCATGGCTGCGAACTTCCTTGCGATCTTTAACGTTGCCGGTGCCGGCGATCACGTGGTCGCGAGCTCTGCCATCTACGGCGGTACCTACAACCTGCTCGCCCATACCATGGGCCGTATGGGCGTTACCTGCACGTTCGTTGCCCCCGACTGCACTGACGAGGAG
>CAKXKM010000132.1 GCA_934876235.1 Collinsella sp. AF02-46-1
GGTGACGCATAATTTCTTTCGCAAATTGACAACCGCATAGCGGAACACGGCCCGCGCCCCGTCATATGATTTCTAGCGGCTAAACAACAAATCAACGACGAAAGGGGCACGGGCCGTGTCTGCGAACATCGTAACAGTCGACGAGGAGTCGCTGCGCAAGGACATAAAGAATCTGGTGAGGAAGACCGTCGAGGAGACGCTCAACGCGCTGCTCGACGAGGAGGCGTCCGAGCTCGTAGGGGCCGGGCGCTACGAGAGGACGGCAGGCCGGGAGGCATACCGCAGCGGCCACTACGCGAGAAAGCTCGTCACCGGGGCAGGAGAGGTCGAGCTCAACGTGCCGAAGCTGCGCGGCGCGACCTTCCAGACGGCCGTTATCGAGCGCTACCGCAGGCGCGAGACTTCGGTCGAGGAGGCCATCGTCGAGATGTACCTCGCGGGCGTCTCGACCAGGAGAATCGAGGACGTCTCCGAACTCCTCTGGGGAGCGCCCGTGTCCTCCGGCACCGTCTCCAACCTCAACGAGAAGGCGTTCGCGTCCATCGAGGCCTGGCGCCAGAGGCCGCTCGAGGGCGATTACCCTTACGTTTTCGTCGACGGCATCTACCTCAAGCGCAGCTGGGGAGGGTCCTACGAGAACGTGGCCGTTCTGGTGGCCATCGGCGTCAACTCCACCGGCGACCGGGAGGTCATCGGCTGCGCGGAGGGCTACACCGAGTCGGCGGACTCGTGGCGCGTGTTCTTCTCGTGGCTCAGGGGGCGCGGGCTCTCCGGCGTGCGGCTCGTCACCGGCGACAAGTGCGCGGGGATGCTCGGTGCGCTCGAGGAGGTGTTCCCCGGGGCACGCTACCAGCGCTGCACGGTCCACTTCTACCGAAACGTGTTGGGAAGGGTGCCCGTGACCAGGAGGAAGGCCGTGGCGCGCTTGCTGAAGGCGATTCACGCGCAGGAATCGCGCGAGGCGTGCTCGAGGAAGGCGGCGGAGGTGGCGGACGAGCTGGACGGGATGAGGCTCGGCGCGGCCGCGAGGACGGTGCGCGACGGCTTCTCCGAGACTCTCGCCTACACGGACTTCCCGCCGGAGCACTGGCGCAGAATCCGGACCAATAACGGTATCGAGCGCATCAACCGCGAGATCAGGCGGAGGACGAGAGTCGTAGGGACCTTCCCGGACGGCAACTCGGCCCTGATGCTGGTGACGGCGAGGCTGAAGTACATCGTGGAGCACGAATGGGGCAAGAGGAGGTACCTGGACATGTCGAAGCTGGAGGAGATGGACGAGCTGAGCAAGAAGGCGGAGGGCTAGAGCAAGGCGGGGCCGAGGCCGCCTCGATCAATTTGCGAAAGAATCTTGACGGTACC
>CAKXKM010000133.1 GCA_934876235.1 Collinsella sp. AF02-46-1
CTCCCGCGCCGCCGCGCACCATCTCGGCATGGATCTCCAGCCGGTCTCCGGGCACAACGGGACGGACGAATTTGAAATCGCGCACCTTCAGCAGCACATAGACCTTGCTGTCGTCGCTGCCGTCGGCCTCGATGACGAGGGAGCACAGCTGCGCGGCGCTCTCGATGAGCAGGACGCCCGGCATAATGGGCAGGCCGGGCATATGGCCCTGAAAATACGGCTCGTTGACGGAAACACACTTGATGCCGTCGGCGCTCTTGCCGGGCTCCAGCGCCGTCACGCGCTCGATCATCTGGAACGGCGGACGCTGACGGATGCGTGCATTGATCTCCAGCAGATTCACAGGCTCAGCCCTCCATCGAGGATGAGCGTCTGGCCCGTCAGGTAGGACAGCGTCGGGTCGCACAGGGTGCAGACTGCGTCGCCGACCTCCTCCGGCTTGGCAAAGCGGCCCATCGGCACGGACTTGAGATAGCCCTCGCGCTGCTCCTGCGGGATATGGTCGAGCATCTCCGTCTCGACGAAGCCGGGGGCGACGGCGTTGACGCGGATGCCGTAGGGCGCAAGCTCCTTGGCGAGCGTCGCCGTGAGCGCATTGACCGCGCCCTTCGTCGCGCTGTAGACGCTCTGGCCGGGAATGGCCAGCACGGAGCTGACGGAGGAGATGTTGACGATCACGCCGGACTTCTTCTTGAACATCTTGAGCGCCGCCTGCTGCGCGCAGTGGAAATAGCCCTTGATATTGATATCGAGGCTGCGGGTCAGGGAATCCTCCGTGAGCATCATGAGATAGCGGTCATCCACGACGCCCGCGTTGTTCACGAGGACATCGAGGCCGCCCATTTCGCGCACGACGGTGCGGAACATATCCTTGACCTCCGGCAGCTCTGCCGTGTTGGCGCGGACGGCCAGACTGCGCACGCCGAGCGCCTCGATCTCCGCGACGACCGCCTGCGCGGCAGCCTCGTTCGAGACATAGTTCACCGC
>CAKXKM010000134.1 GCA_934876235.1 Collinsella sp. AF02-46-1
TGAGAAAAGCCGTCAGAACACTTGCGCGGATGTGTGATGTCCCGTATCATAGACAGCCGTTGACGCCTCAGTTGCGTCATCATATGGCCGCCAGCGTAGCTCAGTTGGTAGAGCACCGCTCTCGTAAAGCGGGGGTCACCGGTTCGAGCCCGGTCGCTGGCTCCATTACACAAGATAGCCGCCTTCGGGCGGCTTTTTTGTTGCCGATTTTGAGTGCGTGCGCGCCAATCCAAACATCGCCACGTCAACGGCGGCCCACTCGGTGGACTTCGGGTTTAATGCTTAGGGGCGGGGATTTACCAAAGTGAAATCTTAATGAAAAGAAACCCAGCTGCAACAATTGCCATGGTGAGGGCTCAAATTGGCCATATAGATCTAAAATAGTCACAATATACAAATGTCGAGAGATATTGGCGATATAGATGAAAAGAACTAAGGGTTTTCTTTTGTTGGTAATGATGCTGCTCGGACTGTTCTGCCTGAGTGGCCCTTCTTGGGCCGAGGCTGCCTGTCCTGAAGGTGAGCCTCAGCAGTCTTATACGGGCAGCCTGCTGATAACTGCTAAGGAGGGCGATGCCGACTCTCAGTCTGGGGTAAATCCCCTTGCCACTTTTGAGGGGGACGGCGGAACGGTCAAGCTTGACCATATTGGTAGCGGGATTTTGAGGTGGCAAGTTCTTCCGGACAAAATTGCGAACGATCCCTTCTCTTTTGCTGGAACGATATATCTATACAAGGTTGTGAGCGGAAAACAAAAATACGTCGATTGCTATCCGACAAACGGGTCTGGAATTGCATTCACCGGCATTTCGGGGCAGATTGATACACATGTACGAAAGGGAACCTATGTGGTGCGTTGGGTTGGAG
>CAKXKM010000135.1 GCA_934876235.1 Collinsella sp. AF02-46-1
TGCCTACCCTGCAGGAAGGCATTACGGTCAAGGATGTCTCTTTCGGCTACGATGAAAAGAAGCCGATCCTGGTCCACATGAACGCGGAATTCAAGAAAGGCGGCAAATACGCCCTCACCGGTCCCTCCGGCTGCGGCAAGAGCACCCTGCTGAAGATTCTTCTGAGCTGGCTGCCCGGCTACCAGGGCAAGGTCCTTTATGACGAGAGAGACGTGCGGGATTACACGCCCGAGCAGCTCCAGCAGAAAATGAGCTACATCGAACAGAATGTGTTCCTGTTCAATACCACCATCCGTGAGAACATTACCCTGGGTGAGCACTTTACCGACGAGCAGATGGAAAAGGCACTGCGTGACAGCGCCCTGGCAGGCGACCTTGCCAATATGCCCAAGGGTCTGGATACGCCGGTGGGCGAGGAAGGCAACGCCCTCTCGGGCGGCCAGAAGCAGCGCGTGGCCATCGCCCGTGCTCTGATCCATAACCGCAGCATCCTGCTGGTGGATGAGGGCACCAGCGCCCTGGACCAGAAGAACGCCGACATCGTGGAGAAGAGCCTGCTGTCCAACCCTGACCTGACCCTGATCCTGATTAGCCATCACCTGAGCGACGAACGTAAAGCCCAGTTCGATCATGTGTACGAGTTGACGCCCGCATCTTCTATTGTCTGAAACCGGGAAGCAACGCAATAGCCGGAAGAATCCAAAGAAACCGTGCCGGGGTTTCGTGACACACGACTTTGTTTGCAAAGTCTAGTGTGTTACAC
>CAKXKM010000136.1 GCA_934876235.1 Collinsella sp. AF02-46-1
CTGTAGAGCAGGAAACTTAATTCCGCGCCGCTCCCCGCCCGCGCCGGGCAAACGTCGTTGGACTTATCGCTGACATGAAATGGCCGCTTGCATATCGTCCACTAGCTTGGCACGGTACAATTGCTTCGGACTTTTCTTTTTCTTTAATAGTGGAGTTAATTCATGGCAGAATCTCGTGCGGAGCGTAAGGCTCGTCGTGCTTTGATCGAGGCGGCTGAGGGGTCGGAGGAGAAAAAATCTTCTACGAAATCCAAGTCGTCTCAGGATGCGAAGGGTAAGTCGGCCAAGGGCAAGGCTAAGGCCAAGCGCCCCAGTTCTCGTCGGAGCGAGGATAAGGCATCTCAGACTCGCTCCAAGCGCTCGCATAAAGATCCGGTTTCGTCTGCGCGTAAGGTTGTGGACCCCAAGTCTCCCTGTTCGATCATGAAAGCTTGCGGTGGGTGCACGGCGCTCAATCGTCCTTATAAAAAGCAGTTGGCAGCTAAGCAGGCTGCTATGGAGGAGCTTTTTGCTGCTCTTTGCGAGCGCGAGGGTATTAGCGTCGACCCCATTCGCGGTATGGGCGTCACCTTGGGCGACCCGGGCAAGTAT
>CAKXKM010000137.1 GCA_934876235.1 Collinsella sp. AF02-46-1
GACGTGCTGCTGCTTTCGTAGGGCGCCTTCGACGCGCTGAGGGCTCTTCTCGGCCGCCTTGTGGGCGCGCTGCGAAAAATGTCGGCACTCGGGGAAAATTCACAATGAAGCGCGCGCGAGCGGTGCTATACTGGGCGGGCTTGCCGATAGGCGGCAAGTGTAAGTATCTGTTGGCCCCCGAGACATGTTTGTTGCACCGCGATCCTTGCTTCTGCAAGCGAACATGGTACGTATCAACCATCATGACGAAGGGTCCCCGATTTAGTTTTTGAAAGGGGTCCGTTTTGACCGAAATCAAGAACACCTCCGTGATCGACTTCTCCGACATCTCCGATGAGCAGATGAACGAGATGATCGACGGCACGCTGACCGAGTTCGACGAGGGCGATCTCGTCGACGGTACCGTCGTCAAGCTGGAGCACGACGAGGTGCTGGTGGACATCGGCTTCAAGAGCGAGGGCGTCATCCCGGCCCGCGAGCTGTCTATCCGCAAGGATGCCGATCCGTCCGACATCGTGAGCCTGGGCGACAAGATCGAGGCTCTGGTTCTCCAGAAGGAGGACAAGGACGGCCGCCTCATCCTCTCCAAG
>CAKXKM010000138.1:0-294 GCA_934876235.1 Collinsella sp. AF02-46-1
GCTCAACGCCCTGGGGGCCGGTGTGGAGGAGCACGCCGACCACCTGGTGCTCCGGGGCAGGGAGCGGCTGGCGGGGGGCGTCACTGTCTCCGGCCACAACGACCACCGCATCGCCATGATGGCCGCCATTGCGGCCACCCGCTGTCAGGGGCCGGTGACCATCACCGGCGCGGAGTGCGTGAACAAGTCCTATCCCCGCTTCTGGGCAGACTACGAGGCCCTGGGCGGTCAGATCGCCCGGACGTAGGAGGGGCGGGCGGCCACGGAGCCGTTTTTACACGAATGGTGTAGGGG
>CAKXKM010000138.1:304-588 GCA_934876235.1 Collinsella sp. AF02-46-1
CGGGCGGCCACAAGGGCCGCCCCTACACAAAAGCGCAAAGCATCCGGCCGCGTTCGTATGAATACCGTAGGGGCGAGTGCCCACACCCGCCCGGAGGCCGGGGCCTCCCGGCACAAAACCTGAGAAAGCAAAGGAAGGGAACCCACATGCGACACATGATTTTCGGTGAGTCCCACGGCCCGGCCATCGGCGTGGTGCTGGAGGGCGTACCCGCCGGCCTGGAGCTGGATCTGGAGGCCGTTCAGCGGGAGCTGGACCGGCGGAAGCCCGGCCAGGACCCCACC
>CAKXKM010000139.1 GCA_934876235.1 Collinsella sp. AF02-46-1
CAAATTCACCGCGGTACTTTGTGCCTGCGATGACGCTGGCCATGTCCAGCGCATAAAGGCGCTTGCCGCGCAGCGGCTCCGGCACGGTCCCGGCGGCGAGATACTGCGCCACGCCCTCCACGATGGCCGTCTTGCCGACGCCCGGCTCGCCGATGAGGGCGGGATGGTTCTTGTGCCGCCGCGAGAGGATCTGCAGGACGGTCTCGATCTCCTGCCTCCGGCCGATGACCGGCTCCTGCTTTCCGGCGCGCTCGAGCATATCCACGCCAAATTGATCCAGCAGTCTTGTGTTCTGCATGCTTCGCTCCTTCCGGGCGAGCTCGCCCTCGCATAGTTGGGTAAAAAGCTGCTGCGGACAGATGCCGCAGTGCTCCAGCAGGCGCACGGCAGAGCAGCCGCTCTCCCGCAGCAGCGCGGTGAGAAGCCGCTCCGGGCCGTTCAGCGCGCGGGAAACGGCGCGGCGTGCGGCCTGCGTCAGCCCCTGCGGCAGAACGTCCGACGGTGCTCCGCGCCCGTGCAGGCGAAGGACGGCCGCAGCGATCTCCGGCCCGGTCAGACCGGCCCAGTGCAGCAG
>CAKXKM010000140.1 GCA_934876235.1 Collinsella sp. AF02-46-1
TCGTAAGACGTTGCGTCGTAGTCGAACTTGGGACATTCATATTCATAACCCCACTCATCCGCTGCAGTGATGCGTCCGCCGTTGGCAGCGGTGGCGGCAATGCTGCGTGCATCCATCAGTGCAACACTGGCGATTTGACCATTGCCGGGCTTGGAACCCTCGCGGTTGGGGAAGTTGCGCGTGGTATGACGGACAGCCAGACTGCCATGTGCCGGGGTGTCGCCTGCGCCGAAGCAGGGGCCGCAGAATGCGGTACGGATGGTAGCGCCTGCATTGATGAGCTTTTCGATGGCACCCTTGCGGAGAAGGTCTACCATGACAGGCTGGCTACTGGGGTAGACACCTAAAGCAAATTCTCCTGTTCCGGTGCTCTTGCCATCCAACAGATAGGCGGCTTCCATGATATTAGAATAAGTACCGCCTGCACAGCCTGCAATGGTTCCCTGATCAGCATAGAGTGCGCCGTCATGAACTTTGCTCATCAGATTCAGACTCAGGTTCGGATTCTTGATAAGTTTCTTGGCATCTTCCTCGACACTGTGCAGAATATCTGCC
>CAKXKM010000141.1 GCA_934876235.1 Collinsella sp. AF02-46-1
GTGCTGACCCTCCCGCTCGTGCAAGAGCAATACATCAATCTTCAGGAGCAGGCGGAAACGCTCGCGGAACTCCCCGGCGAAGAGACCGAAATGCTGCTGGCCGACCCGCAGGAGCCGACCGAGACCGCCTCGTCGGAACAGGACTATTCGGTACTGCTCGTCGAGGACAACACCGCCATACAGCAGTATCTCGCCGGCCGCCTGCGCAGGGAATGCGTGGTGCTGACCGCCTCCAACGGCGCCGAAGCCCTCGAAATCCTGCACAATCAGGCCGTAGACCTCGTGGTCTCGGACATCATGATGCCCGGCATGGACGGCATGGAGCTGTGCCGCACGATGAAACGGGAGGAGAACCTGCACTCCATCCCGCTGGTCTTCCTTACGGCCAAGAACGACATGACGGCCAAGATCGAAGGGCTGCACATCGGCGCCGAAGCCTTCATCGAAAAGCCCTTTTCGTTCAGCTATCTGCGTGCCCTGATCTTCTCGATCATGGACAACCGCCGCAAGGAGCGGGAAGCCTTCATCAAACGCCCCTTCGTAC
>CAKXKM010000142.1 GCA_934876235.1 Collinsella sp. AF02-46-1
GCGCCAGGGGGCGGTTTTCGTTTGAAGCCCCTTCGCGGTACGCTTGATGAGCGATTGCCGTGTCGAAGAACAGCCGGGCCACGGTCCGGCACCACGAGAGGAGTCACCGAGATGGCCGAGAACCTCGAAGCCGCCGAGCCCGCCAACATCCTGAACGACGAGCGCGCCCGTCGCCTCGCCGACCGCGCCGCCCTGTACGCCGCCGGCAAGAATCCCTACCCGGAGCGTTCTTCCGTGACCGATCACGCCGCCAACCTGCTCGACCGTTATGAGCATCTCGCCAACGAGGAGGTCGCCCCCGAGACCGTCACCATCGGCGGTCGCGTCGTGGCCAAGCGTGGTCAGGGCAAGATCATGTTCATCGTCGTGCGCGATCCGTCCGCCGACATCCAGCTCTTCTGCCGCGTGAACGATGTGGAGGAGGAGTCCTGGGAGGTTCTGAAGGAGCTCGACCTCGGCGATATCGTCCAGGCGACCGGTCAGATGACGCGCACCAAGCGCGGCGAGCTCTCTATCGCTC
>CAKXKM010000143.1 GCA_934876235.1 Collinsella sp. AF02-46-1
CTTCAGTCCATCGCCGATAATAACAGGGCAGCCCACAGAGAGGGGCGTGAAACCATTTTCCCAAGCGCACTCCAGGTGCTCCAGAGCGTTTTTACGGCTGCCGGGGTACATGGTGTTGCAGTCGGTAAGGAAGGGCTTGCCGCCCAGCTCCTTTACTACGTCGGCTACCGCCTTGGCGTAATTGGGGCGGAGATAGCTGATGTTGCCCAGCTCTCCGAAGTGCATCTTAATGGCCACAAACTTGCCATCCATGTCGATTTGGCCGATGCCGGCCTTGCGGATGAGTTTCTTCAGCTTGATAGGCAGACTATCGCCAAAGGCGATCGTGCGAAAATCGGTAAAATAGACCTTGGACTCTGCCATGATCGGTTCCCTCCTGAACAATATGATTCTCAAAAACTACTTTCACTTGTCCTATTATAAAGGTTGGAGTACACTCCATGTCAAGAGGAGATTTGAACGCGGGCCACAGGTGGGGTAAGAGGAGCGCCCTCCGGCCTTTTGGGACCGCTATGTAT